>CBDTVA010000045.1:0-12450 GCA_965363935.1 uncultured Gammaproteobacteria bacterium
TTTTTGACGATTATTCAGATCTGCCGTTTAGCTGTTCATTATTTTTACAACGTTTGACATGCGACTTTTTATGGCCCTATCTTTGATCATTATTTGTCTTATAAAAGGTCCATTTAAAGCTGAATTTCATGTAATGTATTCCACTTTAAAAGTGAAGAATCGGTATCATTTCTTTATATGCGGGGGTAAACTATTAGCAACTGGTTCTTATAGCAGGAAATCCATGGCCAATTCAGAAAACAAGAAACCGGGCAGTACTACAGACCTGGCCAGTGCCTCGCATAACAATAGTAATGAATATTCAGATCCGGGGCCCCGGATCAGGCAACTTGAGGGTCAGCTCAGAGCGTTACTGGCTGAGCATCAGTCTACTATTGTGCAACTGGAAAACAACAACCGGGAACTGCAACTACAGCTCACCAAGTGCGCTCTGGCTGAGCAGGCGCTGCTGAAAACTGAGCAACTTATCCGCTCTATAGTTAACACCGCCGCCGATGCCATTATCAGTATCAATAGCCAGGGTATTATCGAACATTTCAATCTTGCAGCCGAGAAGATGTTTGGCTATAGTGCTGACGAGGCGATTGGCTGTAATATCAATATACTGATGCCGTCACCCTACCGGGAAAAGCATCAGCAATACCTGAACCGTGCCCTTAAAGCGCAGCACTCGTCTGTTATTGGCTTCACACGGGAAATTGTCGCGCAACGAAAAAGCGGCCAGATATTTCCCATCGAACTTTCTGTCAGTCAGATCGATCATCACAATTGCTGTACCGGCATTATCCGGGATCTGTCCTGGAATAAAAAACTGGAGCGGCAGTTATTAACCATTGCCGATGAAACCCAGCGCGAGATCGGGCAAAATCTGCACGATGATATTGGTCAGGAAATGACCGGACTGGCCTTAAAGACAGAGGCTTTGCAGGCTCTTGTGTCGCACAAGGATAAAGCGGGTCAGACGCTTATCGCAGATATTATTTCCGGCCTGGATCGCACCCGGAACAAGATCAGTGTTTTGTCCAGGGGACTTATTCCGGTTGCCGTGGATGCCAGAGGACTGATGGTTGCTCTGGAAGAACTGGCCAGTAAAATAAGCACTGTTTACGGGGTATCATGCACTTTCAGCAGTACCAGACAGGCTGGTATTAACAACAACACGATAGCAACACAACTCTTTCATATTGCTCAGGAAGCCATTAACAATGCCATTCGTCATGGCCAGGCCCGGCATATCCAGATTCAACTGAATAAAAATGGCCAGCATTTTAATCTAAGCATACAGGATGACGGCAAGGGGTTTGCCGGAATAGGGAGAAAAGAAACCAGGAGAATAGAAAACAGGAGAATAGAAGCCCGGAGAAAAGAAGCCCAGAGAAATGAAGCGGAGAGAAAAGAAGCTCGGAGAATAGAAGCGGAGAGAAAAGAAGCCAGAAGAAAAGAATCCAGAAGAAAAGAATCCAGAAGAAAAGAATCCAGAAGAAAAGAAAAAGGTATGGGACTGCACATTATGGAATACAGAAGCCGCTATTTCGGCGGAAAATTGAGCATAGAAGCAGGCAAAACGGGTGGCGTCATTGTCAACTGTAGTTTTGAAGATGAAGATGAAGATGATGATGATGATGAAAAGCAAGAAAACCAAGAAAAAAACCAGTAACCCTAAAAATCAGCTCAGTCGTATCCTTATAGTTGACGATCACCCGGCCGTGCGTGAAGGGCTGGAGGCACGGATTGCCATGATCCCTGATATGGAGATATGCGCAGCAGCAGAAGATGCCGCTGAGGCAATGAAGTTGTTGCGTAAAACACATCCGGATATTGCCATTGTAGATATTTCTCTTAAAGGCGGGTGCAACGGTCTGGATTTAATCAAGCGGATTAAGGCCGAAGACAATTCAGTACGCATACTGGTCTGGTCCATGCATCCTGATTCTCTGTATGCTGAACGTTCTTTGCGATCGGGCGCTCTGGGGTATATTAATAAAACGCACACTACCAGTCATCTTCTGGATGCCATCCAGCAAGTGCGTGATAACCATATCTATTTAAGTGAGGACACCACAAAACGCATGCTGCAGCATATGGTGGGACATATAGAAAATAAAACCTCCAACACACCCTGTGAAGTGCTGTCCAATCGTGAACTGGAAGTGTTTATGCTGATAGGCGAAGGTTTGCCAACAGCACGCATCGCAGAGCGATTGAATATCAGCACCCATACGGTCGAGACGCACCGGCTGAGGATCAAGTCCAAACTGGATATAAAATCGGCCACCGAGCTGGCCACTATGGCGACCCGCTGGTTAATAGAACATAGCTGAATTTAGCGTTATTAACGCTAATATCCTTACCTATACTTTAATCCACTACATCCCCTAACCAAGTTAGCACTACAGTCATCTATCAATTAATAGTTAATGTTCCTATCCATAAGTCGATATTGACAACATAAAGATATTGACAAGCTTCTAACAAACAATTACCGTTCAAACGTACACCTAAATATTTTAGGGGAATTTCGGTTTATTAATTCAGTGGGGACATGTCATGGAAACACAAAAAAATACATCACTCGGTTTTTTCTTATTCTTTATTAGCTTTCTGCTCTGTATGACAGCAAGCGCGGCCAATGATCCGGGTAATGGCGGTGGTTTTTCTCATGAACAGCACTTTATTAATAATCCTTATACAGGGACAGTTTCCTGTCTTGGCAGCGGATGCCATGATAAGGAAGCTGCAGATGTACTGACTACCGGGCACTGGAAATGGCAGGGTGTTGCGGAAAATGTCGTGGGTGTTGAAAACGAAATCCATGGTAAAAATGACTTTATCAACAACTTTTGTGTCTCCGTCCCCACCAATGAGGGTCGCTGCGCGCAATGCCATATAGGTTATGGCTATACCGATAAAGACTTTGATTTTAGCAATGCAGAAAGTATCGACTGTCTGATCTGCCACGATCAGACTGACACCTATGTAAAAGGTAAAACTAACGGTGGGTTGCCTATTATCCCTCTTGTATCAGATACAGAACCTGACCTGCAAGCAGTTGCTATGAGCGTTGCAGATAATGGCGGCGTTCCCGGTCGTCAGAACTGCATAGTCTGTCATGCCAATGCCGGCGGCGGCGACAATATCAAGCATGGCGATCTTTCAATGTCTATAGCCAGTACCACACGTGAGTTTGATGTACATATGGGCACCGACGGAGGTGATATGAGCTGTGTGGATTGTCATGATGTGGATAGAACGACAGGCGGCAAAGTAGCCTCCCATGGTATTGGCGGCATGCCGTATCATTCAGTTGATGAAGGCATCATGAAACAATGCGTGGATTGTCATGCTGATTCCCCCGCTCCTGTCCATAGCGGTGAAATTGCCAGCATGATTGCTACGCATGATCGTCTGACCTGTCAGGTCTGTCATATTCCGGCCATTGCGCGAAATACTTCGACTAAAACGGAATGGTACTGGTCCACTGCCGGTGATCTCGAGCGGGTTCCAGTCCTTGATGAGGACGGGCGCCCTGATTACGATCCCAAGAAAGGTGACTTTGTCTGGGCCAAAAATGTTCGGCCAACGCTGCGATTTTTCAATGGCAAATGGAATAAAATGATGATCAATGTCAATGATATTGTTGGAGAAACAGAAGAAATTGAAGATCAGCCGGTTGATCTGGGTTCGCCTGTTGGAGACCGCAGTGATCCTGATGCCATGATCTATCCCTTTAAGAATATGATTGGTAATCAGGTTGCCGGTGAAAATGAAGATGATGAAGATAATGAATATTACACCCTGCTGGTGCCTCATCTGTTTAAAAAGACTGATGATTTACCAAATCCCTACTGGGGTGTCTATGACTGGGATCTGGCGTTGCAGGACGCTGCTGGCTATACCGGGCAATTCTACAGCGGTTATTTCGAATTTGTCGATACGGTAATGCTGCTCACGGTCAATCATGAAATTGCGCCCAAGGAAAATTCACTCGGCATGAACAACGACTGCAGTGACTGCCACGCGGAAGGCCTGATTGACTGGCCGGCACTCGGCTTGGCTGAAGATCCCTATACCATCCCTGAAGATGCCCCGGTTATTGACAAAGCCAGCTGGGGGGACATGGCAAATCCGTTCAAGGGCAAGCTCAAGGTTGAGGGCGAGGCGGGGCCCCGCGACAGGGTCAGGATCGTCAACGGTGTGACCGGTGAGCGGATCTTTACCGTTCGGGCCGATAGAGACGGTGACTTTGAAGGTGCAAGAAATGTTCGCGACGAAGACGCTCCCTGCACCGTCGCGGCCGTGGTTGATGGGTTTTACAGCGCTTCGGTGGCGGTCGAGGATGTCCCCGAGGAATGCGTAGGCAAGCCTTGAAGTTGCAGTAATTGTAGGTTGGATTAGCGTAGCGTAATCCGACATTATCGATAGACATGCGTTGGGTTACGGCTAAAAGCAGCCTAACCCAACCTACAAACACAGTGCAGGCTGCCCTGCCGGGTTATCGCCATCCCTTTGATAACCATCCCTTTGATAAAATGTTGTCACTATTTTGTCTGTCAGATTGTCAAAAATCGGTTTCATTCCAGCACTATTTAACTTAGGATCACATCTGTATAGTCCGTTTTGTCTGGAAGAAGTGTTTATGCAAATTTATATGGTCGGTGGTGCGGTTCGGGATAAGCTGCTGGGTAGAGCAGTGGTGGATCACGATTATGTTGTGGTAGGTGCTACTGTGGAAGAAATGCTGGCGGCCGGTTACACTCCGGTGGGCAAGGATTTCCCGGTTTTTTTACATCCCGAAACTCATGCCCAATATGCTCTGGCCCGAACGGAACGCAAAGTGGCCAAAGGCTATCATGGCTTTGAGTTTTATACCGACACCGATGTGACTCTGGAAGACGATCTGATCCGCCGGGATTTAACCATTAATGCCATTGCCGAAGATGAGCAGGGCAGGCTGTATGATCCCTATCAGGGTGTGGAAGATCTGAACAAACGTATTTTGCGTCATGTGTCCCCGTCCTTTGCTGAAGATCCCCTGCGCGTGCTCAGGGTGGCGCGTTTTGCCGCCCGTTATGCCGATTATGGTTTTAGCATTGCGGATGAAACCCTGGCTCTGATGCGCTGTCTGGTGGATCAGGATGAAGTGGATGCCCTGGTGGCGGAACGGGTCTGGCAGGAAGTGGAAAAAGCCCTGGCCGGTGAAAATCCGTGGATTTTTTTTCAGGTGCTCAGGCAATGCGGCGCCCTGGCGCGTTTATTTCCGGAAATCGAGCGGCTGTTTGGCGTGCCGCAGGCCAAACAATGGCATCCTGAAGTGGATACCGGGGTCCATACTATGCTGGTTCTGCAGCAGGCTGCGCGATTGAGTCCGGAGCCTGTGGTGCGCTTTGCCGCTTTAGTGCATGATCTGGGTAAGGGCACAACACCTGAAGAGCAATGGCCAAAACATATTGCTCATGAAGCCAGAGGTGTGCCGCTGGTGGAGGCGTTGTGCGAGCGGCTTAAAGTACCCGGACATTACCGGGCACTGGCCTTGCTGGTAACAGAATTTCATTTGAATTTTCATCGCATTAAGGAATTAAAAGCGGCCACTGTAGTTGATCTGCTGGCCCGGCTGGATGCCTTTCGCCGCCCGGAACGCTTTGAATTTTTCCTGCTGGCCTGTGAGGCCGATGCCAAGGGAAGGCCGGGTTATGAAAACAGTTCAGAAGATAAAACCCAGTGTTTCAGAGATTTTTTCCAGGCTGCCAGTGGGGTGCGTAGCAGTGAGATTATTGCCCGGGGATTTCAGGGGCTGGAAATTGCTGAACAATTGAGGATAAAGCGCATTGCGGCGGTAAAAGCGTGTAAAGAGTAGGCTGTGTTGCTGAGTGTTTTTTGTAGGTTGGATTAGCGCAGCGTAATCCGACGTTATGTCTGGCGGAAATAAATCCAGGTGTCAATGCGTCTCAAAAGGGTAGCAAAAGCAGAGTTGGCTAATAAAAAAGCAGTTATTGCGCCTATTGAATTGGCCAGTTCATCGGCATAATCGAAGCTGCGATAAGCAGTCATACCCTGAAGGTACTCGATCAACAGACCTAAGAGCATCGCCCCCAGTAAGATCAGCAGGCGACTCTTTAAGGTGTGATACAACTGAATAAACCAGCCAGCCAGGATAAAATACAGCAGAAAATGGATTATTTTATCGCTATAGCTGAAGTGCAGATTAAGCTCCGGCACCCTGAGCAACGATCCGGCCAGGATAATAGTAATATACAGGAAGCCCAGAAGCATCCAGTAGTGCCGGTAGTGCATAGGGGCGTTGCAGGCTTTCATCTAAAAAAACAGCCAGAACAGTACCGTACCCAGAATTAATCGATAAATGATAAAGGGCAACATACCAACACTGTCCAGCAGCTTGATAAAATAGTGAATACATAAATAGGCACTGATAGCGGAAAGGCCCGCTCCCCAGAAAATATCCAGCCAGGAAATATGGACCGCTGAGCTGCTTAAGGCCATGGTTTCCAATAGACTGGCGGCCAGAATCAGGGGAATTGACAGCAAAAAAGAGAACCGGGCAGAGGCTTTTCGGCTCATGCCCATAAGCAATGCCGCCGTAATGGTGATGCCGGATCGGGATGTACCGGGGATCAAGGCCAATGCCTGGGCACAGCCAATAAAGAGAATAATTTTTAGCGTGAGCTGGTGCTCGGTTTTTGCGGCAAAATGTTCATTATGCGCTCTTTGCCGGGCAATTTTTTTCTGCGCAGAGGCATCGGCATACCAAAGCAGCAGGCCAAAAATAAGCGTGCTAGCGGCAATCACCAGCGGGTTGCGCAGATGTTCAACAAAACCATTGAACAGCAAGCCTGCCAGACCAGCCGGAATGGTGCCAAGAACGACACCCCAGGCCAGTAAACTGTCTCCTGTAGTGCGTTGCAATTGTATGGATTTTATCCAGTCAACAAATAACGGGTGGATGTCTTTGCGGAAATACCACAGCACTGCCAGCAAGGATCCAAAATGAGTGGCGACATCAAAGGCCAGTCCCTGATCATCCCAGCCGGCCAGTTGCGGGACCAGAATTAAATGCGCAGAACTTGAAATGGGCAGGAACTCGGTTAATCCCTGGACCAGTGCCAATACAATAATTTGAATAGAATCCATGCTTCACTTTAGCTTAAAAATTTATTCTTACAGGCGTTGACGGAAGTCCTGAAATTGAAATGCGGGTAATGATAGCGTGTTGTCTTTGGCAAGTAAAATGACTTTAAACAATTCCCCCATTTCTTCAGGCAGGGTGAGCATTTTTATTTGCCGGGCAACCTCGGCAAACCGGACAACATCATCAGGGTCCAGATCTTTAGTCAACTCGACCAGACCGCCGGCCATTAAAAAATGCGCCTGGGTGGTAAAGCCACACACTTTCAGGCCGGCTTTTTCTGCTGCTTTGGCTATGCTGCTGAAATCTATATGTGCGGTAATGTCCTGCAGGCCGGGCAGATAAAACGGATCGTCATGGCGGTGGTGCTGGTAATGGCACATTAAGGTGCCCATTGAGCGTTGCGGATGATAATATTCCTGCGCAGTATAGCCATAATCGATCAATAACAGGGCGCCGCTGT
This sequence comes from uncultured Gammaproteobacteria bacterium, assembly GCA_965363935.1. GTDB lineage: Bacteria > Pseudomonadota > Gammaproteobacteria > GRL18 > GRL18 > CBDTVA01. Next base: position 7,605 of record CBDTVA010000045.1, read on the forward strand.
GCAAAATATCAGCAATACTTGCTACCCAGTCGCCGGCCTGTAAATTGACCTCGGTGTAATAAGCTGCATTTTCGCTGATCTGGGGAACAGTCAAATGGGCTAATGACTGGTGTAATGCCCTGATGTCATCGCTTTTTGCTATCAGGCGCGGATTTTCCAGCGCCTCATCCTGCCAGCTAAATTCACCGTTTTCATCCAGCATCACGTAGCGCTCAGAGGTTTTGTCCTGTTCCAGTTTGAGCAAATGCAGCGGCATGGCGTCGAGCAGTTCATTGGCCAGTACCACACCGGAAAAGGGTTTTGCCGGTAAACTGTCCAGCCAGTGAAAACGGTCAGACAGATGCGCCAGACGTGTTTTGATGGCCTGCTGCTGCCGATCCCTGAGCTCGGCGCTGAGTTCCAGAATCAGATAGTGCTCCGGTAACTGTGACCGCCTTTCCAGTTCCAGCATAAGCTCAATGGCCAGAATGCCCGAGCCGGCACCGACTTCCAGAATGACCCGTTGCTGGCTTTGCTGCATAATGTGCATACATTGCAAGGCCAGACATTGGGAGAACAGAGGGGATATTTCCGGTGCGGTGACAAAGTCGCCCTGCTGGCCAAACTTTTGTAATCCGGCACTGTAATATCCCAGTCCCGGTGCATAGAGAGCCAGATTCATATACTCGGCAAAGGTGATTTTCCCGCCCTGAGTAGTGATTTCCTCCTCAATGCGGTGTTTTAATCGCTCACTGTGCGCTTTGGCCTGCGCTGTGGGTTCAGGAAATGTGTCGGATGCCTGGGCCGGTCTGGTTTCTATGGGCATATTTGTTCTGAAAGTAAAGTGCTTATCCGGTTTATCTTGATTGGCTATATTATGCTGGACTTATCTGCTAACATCCACCATTCAATGTGTTGAAATGGGGTGATTAACAAGTCACTCTTCTTTATCGGTAAAGTGTTATCGGTAAAGTGTTACCGGGAAAGTGTTGTCGGGATAGCGGAATATGGGAAAAACGGGCTAATGGAATCGATTGATGAAATGCTAAAAAATGATCTGACGGATCAAGTTGCCCTGATCACCGGTGGTGCGCAGCGAGTCGGAGCCATGACTGCACGTTTGCTGCATGCTGCAGGAGCCAATCTGGTGCTGCATTATCGAAACTCACGACAGCAGGCCCTGGAGCTGCAAACCGAGCTGAATGAGAAACGCAAAAACTCGGTAGTGCTTATTCAGGCGGATTTACTGGACATCGCTAATCTATCGGCAATCGTAAAAAAAAGCATCGAGCAATGGGGGCGTCTGGATATTCTGGTGAATAATGCCTCCAGTTTTTATCCGACACCCATGGGCAAGGTGACTGAAAATGACTGGAATGATCTGGTTGGCAGTAATATGAAGGCACCGTTTTTTTTATCCCAGGCGGCGGCAGCGCATCTGGCAAAACACCAGGGCTGTATTATCTGCATTGTTGATATCCATGCCGAGCGGCCATTGGAAGGACATAGTGTTTATAATATGGCCAAAGCCGGTCTGGCCATGCTGGTCAAAACTCTGGCCTTTGAGCTGGGTCCCAAAATCCGGGTCAACGGAGTTGCCCCCGGAGCGATTATGTGGCCAACACAGGAAATGGACGATGTTACCAAACAACGTATTGTTTCCCGAACCTATTTGAAACGCAAAGGCTCAGCAGAGGATATTGCCCGAACCGTGTTGTTTCTAGCCAGTAATGCGGATTATATTTCCGGGCAGATTATTGCCGTCGATGGCGGGCGATCTTTGTATTTGTAAATTTATTCAGGAGTAATATTTTGGCTAGAGAAGTGATTTCAACGGATAAGGCACCGCAGGCAATTGGTACTTATTCTCAGGCTGTTAAGGTGGGCAGCAGTGTGTATCTTTCCGGGCAGATCCCGTTGGTTCCGGAAACAATGGTGATGCTGGATGGCGGGATGGAAGAGCAGATAGTAAGGGTTTTCGACAATCTGACGGCAGTTGCTCAGGCTGCAGGCGGTGATTTGAATGATATTGTTAAATTGAATATTTTTCTCACGGACTTGAGTCATTTCCCGTTGGTGAATGAAGTGATGGCCCGGTATTTCACCCAGCCTTATCCTGCCAGGGCCGCTATCGGAGTCGCATCACTGCCCAAAGATGCCGGGGTGGAAATGGATGCGATTATGGAGCTTGGTGCTTAGTGATCTGTCGGGTTACGGCAAAAAGCCGCCTAACAACCTACAAGCTCTCCACCGTATAACGGCTGACTTGCACGGTGTCACTCCAGTGATTGGCTGCCAGGCCGGCTTTTTGCTTGAGGTGCGACAAAAACTCTTCTGCGTTCGGTAATTGTTCCCATACCGAGGGAAGGAATGTACCGCGTCGGCCCTGATCCTGCAGAATCAAACCATCAATTCCAGGACGTATCTGGCTTAGTAAATCCTGTTCAGAGTCAAAATGCATGGGGCTGGTAGCACTCAAAATTGAAATGTGGTATTCAAGCTGGTCATATTCATTTTCCCCCAGAGCCGGGAAACGGGGGTCCGAAAAGGCAGCGGCATAGGCATTGTGGGCAATATCTTCGACCAGAGACCGATTGGGACTTAAGCTGCCAATACAGCCGCGCAGCTGATGGTTAATATTGAGTGTGACAAAACTGGCCCGCTGTTGCTGCAGGTGTTCAGGATAGTCCGGGATATTAACCCGCAACGGATGTTGATGCTGCAAACCGCTTAATATGGATTCTTTTGCAACAGACTGCAGTATTTCCCGTTCAGCTTGCGTATACATTAGCTAAACACCCAGCAGCCATAACCCACCACGCGATCTTTGCTGCCGGCGGTATCTCCGGAATTGCGCAAATCCAGAGTCTTGACCTGCAAATCGTGTTTTTGGGCGCTCAGCAGCATACCGGCGATGGCAGAACGTCCGCAGGCCTGTTCATAGTCGATACTCTGCGGGCTCAATTGCTCAATGGCAAGGCAGGTTGCCTGATCGGACTGCCGGGCGCTGTTGTAGTCCAGATAATGACTCAAATCCGAGCTGAGCAGAAACAGGGTGTTTTGTTCCTGCCAGAGACATTCAATGACGGCCTCAATCTGCTGGTCATCCACCTGACCGAAGACCAGAGGCACCAGGGTAAAATCAGGCAGAATTTTTTGCAGGAACGGCAGTTGTACTTCCAGACTGTGTTCCTGACTATGTGCCTGCTCATTTTCCTGCACAAAAGGTAATCGGTTGAGCTGTTCTATGGCTGCCCGATCCAGCGGGATATCACCCAAAGGGGTTTGGAAATAGTCACGGGAACTGCTGGCAATACCTCGTAATGGCACCCGATGCGATGGTCCGAGCAGAACCACTCTGGAGATTTGCCGGGCAAAGGGAAGTAATTGTTTATAACCACTGGCGGCAATGGGGCCGGAGTAAATATAGCCGGCATGAGGCACTATCATGGCCAGGGGCCTGTTCTGGCAGAGTCCGGCCTCGGCCTGGTCCAGATAGGTTTGTACAGAAGTATTCAGATCCGCCGGATTGCCGGGATAAAAAGCGCCTGCTACGGCAGGAATTCGGGTATTAGTATGTGTGTTCATAGAGTGATAACCAATTGTTCTGTATATGGTCTATACTAAGTATAGACCATTTCTGTTCTTTATAGTGGTTAAAGGATGACAATGCAAGATAATGATGTTTTTGAACTGCAGTCAACTGTGCCTACCAAATACTGGCATAAGCTTGAATCCTCTCATGCGCAGTCTGATGGCGCCAGTGAAGACCGGGTACAGTGTGATCTGTGCCCCCGCTACTGTGTTTTAAGACCGGGCCAGCGTGGCTTTTGCTATGTGCGCGCAAATCATCAGGGGAAAATTGTTCTCACCACTTATGGCCGTTCCAGCGGTTTTTGTATCGATCCCATAGAAAAAAAACCGCTTAATCATTTTTTGCCGGGCACCCCTGTTTTGTCCTTTGGTACTGCAGGTTGTAATCTGGGCTGCAAATTCTGTCAGAACTGGGATATCAGCAAATCCCGGGAAATGGATAAGTTAATGAGTTTTGCTTCGCCGCAACAAATAGCCAGCAGCGCTGAGCAATATGGCTGCCGGAGTGTGGCTTATACCTATAACGATCCGGTAATCTTCCACGAATACGCACTGGATGTGGCTTATGCCTGCCGGGAAAAAAATATCAAATCGGTGGCTGTGACCGCAGGTTATATTTGTGAGCAGCCACGGGAGGAATTTTTTTCTGTTATGGACGCTGCGAATATTGATCTGAAGGCCTTCACAGAGACTTTTTATAAAAAACAGACGGGCAGTCATTTACAGCCTGTCCTGGAGACTCTGGAATACCTGTACCATAACACCGATGTCTGGTTTGAGATCACCACCTTACTGATCCCCGGACTGAATGATTCGCCGGATGAAATTGAGGCTATGACGCAATGGGGAATAACCCACCTGGGTCCGGAAGTGCCCTGGCATTTTACCGCATTTCATCCTGACTACAAGCTGGATAAAATCAATCCGACCCCACTGGAGTCTCTGCTCAGGGCGCGTGACATTGCCAGAAAAAATGGTTTTTATTATGTTTATGCGGGTAATGTGCACGACAAACAAAGCGGCAGTACCTGGTGTCATCACTGTGGACAATGTCTGATTGGACGGGACTGGTATGAATTGAGTGACTGGAATCTGACCGCGTCAGGACATTGCAAACAGTGCGGTACACTATGCCATGGTCTGTTTGAAGCAAACCATGGGGTGTGGGGCGGCAGAAGACAGGTAATTTCTTTGTAAAGACCGTATATTATTTGCTTAATTGTTATCCCTGAGCTATTTTAAAATGTGAAAACACCAAGAACTAATTAACCAT
>CBDTVA010000046.1:0-12447 GCA_965363935.1 uncultured Gammaproteobacteria bacterium
CTTTACGCACTTTGTTAACATAACCCGGATAATCCTTATCCGCTTGCTGCGGCATTTTCGGCGGCAGGGGATTGGCGCCGGTGCCGGAACCGGGACTGCCGCCAGCATTGATACGGATTTGCGCACCACTGAAAGCCACTCCGCCGGCGCTGGTTTTCATCACACTGCCGCCGGCTTTCATACTGAGCATATCACCGGCATCGAACACCAGTTTATTGCCGGCTTTGATATGGATTTCATTACCGGCATCGATATACAGGTTATTGCCAATGGTGGTGTGATGGCTGTGACCCACGCTGAGGTGATAGTCCTGTCCCACTTCGACCCGGTTGTTGTTGTCAATCAGCACATGCTTATTGCTTTTGATGTGCTCAAAACGGTCTTTTTCCACAATCAGATGACGGTCATGGCCAATGTGTTCCCGGCGGTCGTTTTTGATCCGGTTATCGATGTCTTTTTCGGCAAAGATGGCGATTTGCTCCTGGCCTTTTTTATCCTCTATACGGATTTCATTAAAGCCTTTGCCGCCCAGGGAGCTATTGGTTTTGGTGGTACTGCGGGTTTTGTGTCCGGGCAGGGGATAGGGCGGGCGGTTGACGCCATTGTACAATGAACCGATGACCACGGGCTGGTCGGGGTCGCCATTGATAAAGCTGACCAGAACTTCATGGCCGATTCGCGGAATGTGGATTTTACCCCACTGGTTGCCGGCCCAGCTTTGTGACACCGGTACCCAGCAGGAGGAATTTTCATCGAGCTGGCCTTCCCGGTCCCAGGGGAATTGCACTTTGATACGGCCATATTGGTCGGTATAAATCTCCTCACCTTTGGGACCGGTGACGAACACGCCGTCCTGATTATCCAGTTTCGGTTTCGGGGTGAGCTGGGGCGGTTTGAAGGTCACGGCGGCAGGGATTAACTGACAGTCATTGTCATAGTGAAAACCGGCGTCCGTGGGGGCATATTGTTCCAGGACGCCGTAGTGTCTGACCTTGAAGCTGACGCTGTGCACCAGGTAGGTTTGATTAAAATCAGGGCGCAGATGATTGCTCAGCCGGAAGCGGTGGCCGGGTTCCATGGTGATAATATCGCTGTTGCTTTTGGCAAAGCGTTTTTGTGTCTCGAAGGCCTGCAGGCTCTGGTCAATGTAATGCTGGCCAGCCTCGGCGCTCTGGTAGCTTAAATGTTCATGAAAACTGTAATGTTCCAGGAACTGGCTGTCTTTGATGCGCTGCAGGTGTTTTAGCTCCCGGGAGGGTTTGCTCAGGTCAAAGCCGATGTGGCTGGCGTGGTCAAAACTGCTTCGGGCACCGTATTGAAAGCTGGCCAGGGTGGGGTAATCAGGCTCCAGACCATTGTGGGGGCGCAGTTCAATGTCCTGCGGGTCCAGATAGGGGAGCACGGCATTGTGGTCTGCGAACACCAGCTCGTGCTGGTTGTGCTGATGGAGAAAATGATAGTGAATGCCGTGGCGTTCCAGCAAACGGGAAAGAAAGGCAAAGTCGCTTTCATTGAACTGCACGGTGTAGTCCAGGACGGGGTAGTGCTCCTTGAGAAAAAAATTGAACTCGTCCTGGTTCAGCCCGGTTTCCTCTAATAATTGCGTGACTATCTGCACGACGGTTTTATGCTGGAATATTCGACAGTTGCGACGATAGTTTAAAAACCACAGTTTAGGCACCAGACTGATTTCATAGAGATAGGATTGCCCGTTTTCACCCAGCAGTGCCGCGTCTCTGATCATGCCATGAAAATAGCGCTGCTGGTTTTTATACGACAGGGTGATAATGGCGGCCTGTTTGGTCAGTTCGCTGAGTTCCAGGTCGGGGATACCACAGGCAAAGCGGGCGGATAATTCAAACGGCGCGGACAGGGTTTGCTGGCCGGAGAGTTCAAAGATTTTCAGATCTTCGATACAACCGCTGATGTCCAGTGTCAGGCGCTGGCTGTTCCCTGCATGAAATGCAGTATGGAGTCCTGTGTCGGGCATGGTGTGATATCCTTATCAATAACTCTGCACTTATCATCCGGATGAGTGTCTGGGTGCTATTTTAGCCAAAGCACATTGGCTTATCAAGCTCTAAACCGATTATGTCGGATTACTCTGGGTTAGCCCAGGCTAGGTATTTTTTCTTTTCCAGGTTGTAAAAATAGACTATAATGTTCTGTTAACTAATTAACTTTCACCTGGAGGGATCTCCCCTTATGCGAATCGTTGAAGAAGCACTTACCTTTGATGATGTACTACTTGTTCCAGCCTTTTCTGAAGTTTTGCCCAAAGGAGTCGAGCTTGCGACTAAATTAACCAGAGAGATTAATTTGAACATCCCCATGGTTACTGCAGCAATGGATACTGTTACCGAACATCGTATGGCCATTGCTATGGCCCAGCAGGGTGGGATTGGTATTATTCATAAAAATATGACCATAGAGGAACAGGCCAGGGAAGTCACCAAAGTTAAAAAGCATGAAAGTGGTGTGGTTAAAGATCCCATTATAGTTTCACCGGACAAAAGTATCCGTGAAGTGATGGAATTGACCAGAATAAATAAAATATCGGGCGTGCCCGTTGTTGATGGTGATGATCTGGTTGGTATAGTGACCAGCCGGGATCTGCGTTTTGAAACGCATCTGGATGATGCCGTCAGTACTATTATGACGCCAAAAGAGCAGTTGGTGACGGTAGGTGAAGGTGCAGGACGACGGGAAGCAATGGACTTGCTGCGCGAAAACCGTATTGAAAAAGTGCTGGTGGTGAATGATGCTTTTCAGCTGCGCGGCATGATCACGGTGAAAGACATGCAAAAAGCAACGGATTATCCATATGCCTGCAAAGATGAACAGGAACGTTTGAGAGTCGGGGCTGCCGTTGGTGTTGGAGCAGATACCGATGATCGCGTTTCCGCCCTTGCGCAAGCGGGTGTGGATGTGCTGGTTGTGGATACTGCCCATGGTCACTCCAAAGGGGTGATTGATCGGGTTGCCTGGGTGAAAAAGCATTACCCTCAGGTGCAGGTCATTGGCGGAAATATTGCCACGGCGAGTGCTGCAAGAGCACTGGTGGATGCGGGTGCTGATGCTGTTAAGGTCGGTATTGGTCCAGGTTCCATCTGTACCACGCGTATTGTTGCCGGCGTGGGTGTCCCCCAGATCACTGCTATCAGCAATGTGGCCAAAGAACTGGAGGGCACGGGCGTGCCTTTGATCGGTGATGGCGGTATTCGTTTTTCCGGTGATTTTGCCAAAGCGATTGTGGCCGGTGCATCCTGCTGTATGTTCGGCAGTGTCTTTGCGGGTACTGAAGAAGCCCCGGGTGAGGTGGAACTCTTTCAGGGACGCTCCTACAAGTCCTATCGCGGCATGGGTTCTATGGGGGCTATGTCACAGCAACAGGGTTCCAGCGACCGCTATTTCCAGGAAAGCAGTGATGCCGACAAATTGGTGCCGGAAGGTATTGAGGGCCGTGTGCCGTTCAAAGGAGGGATGCAGCCGGTGGTGCATCAGATGCTGGGTGGTTTACGTTCATCAATGGGTTATACCGGCTGTGCGGATATCGAAAGTATGCGCAGCAAACCGGAATTTGTGCGGGTAACCAGTGCGGGAATGGTTGAAAGCCATGTCCATGATGTCACCATCACTAAAGAAGCGCCCAACTACAGAACCTGACGGTTTTATTTTATTTAACGAAACACAAAATAAGGTCGGAATTTCCGGCCTTATTTTGTTTTAAGCAACAGCCTTGAGCAGGAAACAGTAGATGACACAAAATATTCATGACCATCGTATTATTATTCTGGATTTCGGTTCCCAATACAGCCAGTTAATTGCAAGACGGGTGCGTGAAGCAGGGCTGTATTGTGAAATTCATCCTGCAAATTATGATGCACAAGCCATTAGGTCTTTTGCGCCAAAAGGGATTATTCTTTCCGGCGGCCCCGAAACGGTCACCTCCAGTAATACCCCCAGAGCCGCCGACGTGGTGTTTGAACTGGGTGTCCCGGTACTGGGTATTTGTTATGGTATGCAGACCATGACTCAGCAATTGGGTGGTAAGGTAGAAAATGCCGAGCATCACGAATATGGTTATGCTCAGGTGCGGGCACGCGGCCATAGCCAGTTACTCCGGGATATTGAAGATCATACCACGGAAGAAGGCTATGGTATGCTGGATGTCTGGATGTCCCATGGCGATCGGGTGGTGGAAATGCCCGAGGGTTTTAAGCTAATGGCCAGTACGGATAATGCGCCTATAGCTGCAATGGCGGATGAGTCACGGCATTTTTATGGCATTCAGTTTCATCCGGAGGTCACACACACCAAACAGGGCAAGCGCATATTCAAACGTTTTATTGTGGATATCTGCGCTTGTGATACCTTGTGGAATCCGGGCAATATTATTGATGACAGTATTAAATCTATTCGTGAGAAAGTCGCTGACGATGAAGTCATACTCGGGCTTTCCGGTGGAGTGGATTCTTCTGTGGTTGCCGCACTGTTACACAAAGCCATTGGCGATAAACTGACCTGTGTGTTTGTGGATAATGGTCTATTGCGTCTTCATGAAGGCGATCAGGTCATGACCATGTTTGCTCAGCACATGGGGATTAAGGTGATCCGTGTGGGTGCGGAAAGTCGTTTTCTTGAGCAGCTCTCCGGTGTCAGCGATCCGGAAAAGAAACGCAAGATCATCGGCCATGAGTTTATTAATGTGTTTGATGAAGAGGCGGGTAAGCTCGACAATGCCAAGTGGCTGGCTCAGGGGACAATTTATCCGGATGTGATTGAATCCGGTGGTCAAAACGGTACTGCTCATGTGATTAAATCTCATCACAATGTGGGTGGCCTGCCTGAGGATATGGATCTGGGGCTGGTAGAACCCTTGCGGGAACTGTTTAAAGACGAGGTCCGGGAACTCGGTCTGGAACTGGGTTTGCCTTATGATATGGTGTATCGGCATCCCTTCCCCGGACCGGGGCTTGGGGTTCGTATTCTGGGCGAAGTAAAAAAAGCATATGCGGATGTGTTGCGTGAAGCCGATGCCATCTTTATGGAAGAACTGCATAAAAATGACTTATATCATAAGGTGTCTCAGGCATTTGCGGTCTTTTTGCCAGTGAAATCTGTCGGTGTTAAAGGTGACGGGCGTTGTTATTCATATGTCATTGCCCTGAGAGCGGTAGAAACCATTGATTTTATGACGGCTCGCTGGGCACATTTGCCTTATGAAGTACTGGAAACCATTTCCAGCCGAATTATTAATGAGGTGGATCAGGTTACCCGGGTCAGCTATGATATTTCCTCCAAACCGCCGGCGACTATTGAGTGGGAATAGAAGGTTCCGGCCTGCCAGTGAAGGTGTCTGATGAGCACTGGATGCGCCATGCGCTTGCGCTGGCAAATAAGGCTGCCGAGTTGGGGGAAGTGCCGGTGGGTGCTGTGCTGGTCAAAGATGAACAAGTGCTGGCGGAGGGCTGGAACCAGCCTATCAGCCAGAATGATCCCACGGCACATGCCGAGATTGTGGCTATCCGTCAGGCTGCCCGAAAGCTGGGGAATTATCGTCTGCCGGGCAGCACATTGTATGTCACCATAGAGCCTTGCACTATGTGTGCGGGTGCAGTTGTGCATGCCCGTATTTCACGCGTGGTTTTTGGTGCTTCTGAACCCAGAGCAGGCGCTGCCGGCAGTGTGGTTAATTTGCTGCAAAATGGGCAGTTTAATCATCAGACCGAAATCACCTCAGGTGTGTTGTCCGAACAGTGCGGACAGGTATTAAAGGACTTTTTTGCTGCCAGGAGAACAAAGCAGTGATTGGCGGCTCTACAGCTGTAAATCTTGCGGAATTTACTGACCTTTGATTTCCAGTAATTCAATCTCAAAAATCAATGTTGCACCAGGACCAATCACCGGGGCAGAACCCTGATCGCCATAAGCCAGGTCAGATGGTATGGCTAAACGCCATTTTGAACCCACTGGCATCAGTTGCAGCGCTTCAATCCAGCCCTTAATGACACCATTCACCGGAAATTGAGCCGGTTCGTTGCGGGCAACGGAGCTGTCAAACACTGAGCCATCAATCAGAGTGCCGTGATAATGGGTAACCACCATATCACTTTGAGCTGGTTTGGCACCGGTACCTTCAGTAATGATTTCATACTGTAAACCGGATTCTGTTATGATTACACCGTCTTTTTTAGCATTTTCTTCAAGAAATGCCTTACCCGCCATCTTGTTTGATTCTGACGCATTAGCTGATTCTGCCTGAACCAGCTGGTTGATTGCAGAGAACGCCGCCTGCATTTCATTTTCAGGAAAGCGCAGCGGTTTGTCGGTAAAAATATCACTTAAACCAACCACCAGGGCGTCCAGGCTGAAGCCGGGAAAGGACTGACCTTTTACTTGCTGACCCAGTTGTAAGCCGATACCATAGCTGACTTTGTCAGCATCTGTTTTGATTGAATATTCTGTATTACTCATTGTTTACTCGCATTGTTTGACCGAGCCCGGATGCACTGGAGATGCATTGGGTTAGTAACCGGCCTGAAAAAAGCAGGCATTATAGCACAACTTGCAGCCAGTGTCAGAACCAGCTCAAAACCCTGATCCTGGCGATGATTAAACGTTGTAAGGATATTTATCCCGTTGCTTGGGGGCTAATTCAGGCTGTGTCAGAGTCAGTATCTGTTAGATATTTGGGTTGGAATTTATAGGACTTCATGGTTTTTGTATCACAGTATTGTACCTGGTTTCTACCGGCAAGTTTTGCTTGCTGGACTGAGAAATCCACACAACGTAAGACTTCAGTTAGTGCCTCATTTTTCTGTACCTGTGTAAAACCGATACTCACAGTCACTCCAAAGGTGAATTTGTTGATTTTGAAGACACATTCAGAGACCGAATTACGAATACGCTCTGCGGTGGTGTTGGTACCGTGTAATTCAATTTCCGGCAGAATAATGATAAATTGATCACCTTCATAACGAGCTAGAAAATCAGTAGGGCGTAAGGCATTTTCAAGCATCCTGGAGATTTGAATCAGGGTGAGATCACAAATATGTTCACCATAATTCTGGCTGATTGAACCCAGGTGATCAACATCGATTAACATCAGGCAGTAACGGGTATTGTAGCGTTGATGGCGGTTGTGCTCTTCGGCCAGGCGATTCATAAAATAACGTTTATTATAAAGCTGGGTCAATTCATCTTTTTGTGAAAGCTGTTCTAAAACCGCTTCATCATCATGCAGCATCAGGGATAATTTATTATAGGTTGATGCAATATATTCAAACTCCCGATAAGAATGTAATTTCAGTGGTTTACTTTTTTTCCCCCGGGAGTAGTTAGAAGACCATTGCTCCAACATCATGATTGGGGTAATGATGGAGCGATTCAGGAAAAACATGGTTCCTACGGTGCTTATGTAGACTAACAGAAAGACAAAGCTGATTAAAAACATCGCATCAATTTTGAGTTCCTTGGCTTTTTGAAAACGAATTTTTACCCTGTCCTGCATGGCCAGATGTAGTTTATCCAGTGCCAGTGTGGTTTCTATTATATACTGATAAAAGCTCTGTAACAGCTGGTGTGAGACATGGATGTTCTGATGGTCTGTGTGCTTGAATATTTTGACTGCGATACGATGAGCGTTACGCCAACTTAAATACGCCGAACGGTAGATGTCGCTGGCCAAGGAATGATCCTGTTGTTCCGGTTTTATCGGGTTAGCCAGAGAATGTTTGATTTCATTGCTTAATTGCAGAAATATTATTTTATCATCCTGTGCAGAGCTTTCCAGATAACGATTAAAAGGGATGACCGTTTGTTGTATTTTATCTTTCAGTTCTGTTACCGGAATGACATCTGAGACTACGTCTTCAATGGCGTTATTAAAGGCATTGGTAGATTTTTGGAAGAAAAAGTAACTGATTCCGGCCAGTAAGAAAAACGGCAGGACAAGTATGAAAATGCAGATCTTTAGCCGATTTTTCAGCGATGGCGCAGTCATGTTTTTTATACTGGCATTACTTGTTGCCAATTTGGAGTGAGTATCAGGCATCAATCAGGCTAAAATCCACATCTATGGAAAGTCAATAATTTGCTATTTTAGCACATTTAGTGTCTTAACTCATGTACTGGAGCTTAGAATTTTGTGTGTTTTTTCAAAATTATGAAATCTCAGGTGGGTATACTGGTTAGTGCCCATCTGTAAAACCTGAATTAATCAGTTAAAGCGCAGAGGGGTTAATTTCCCATGCTTTATTGCTTATGGGAGCCTGTTCTCTCCAGATACGGGAAACTTCCCAATTCAGGATATCGTAATAGCTGCGAATATTTTCCACGTATTTTACTGCTTCATCACCCCTGGCGTAGCCGAACCGGGTTTGTTTATGCCATTTTTTCTTTCTTAACAGAGGCAGTGTTTCTTTGAGATTTAGCCATTTGGTCTCATCTTTGCCATTTTTTTTGGTCAGTTTCATGGCATCTCGCACGTGCCAGTAACCAAGATTGTAGGAGGCAAGAGCAAATAAAGTGCGATTCGGTTCTTTAACTTCGGGGGGTATTTTTTTCCTGAGTTTTGCAAAATAGTAGGCACCACCAAAAATACTCTGATGAGGTTCAACTCGATTGTTCAGGCCGATATATTTAGCGGTGGCAAGGGTAATCATCATGAGCCCGCGCACCCCGGTCGGGGATTTTGCCTGTTCATTCCAGTGGGATTCCTGGTAGGACATGGCGGCCAGTAGTATCCATTCAATCTCATTATCCTTGCCGGCTTTTTCGAAATAGGGCTGGTATTTAGGTAAACGGGCATCGATATGGCGTTGAAACACCCGGGTTCCGACATAATCAAAGGACTGGATGTGACCAAAATGCTGTTCTTTCAACAATTGCAGTTCACCGCTTTTAAGTTGTTTCTTGAGAAAGTCATTGGCTGCATCGTATAGAGAAGTATCCTCTGATTTGGCAAATGCCCAGCCGATTTCCTGTGCTTTATTTATGCTGAATGCTACCCGTAATTCAGGATAAAAACGACGATTGAGGATGATTTCATCGGAACTGATTATGGTAAAGTCAATTTTTTTTTCATTAATAAGAATCATTAGATCTTCCGGGGATGCGTCCTGATTGATACGCCAATCTAATTTTGGCCAGGTTATTTTTAATTTCCTTAAATCCGCATCCAGACTGTCATCAGCTGATATTTCAATGGCCAGATTTTGTATCTCTTTAAGTTTTCGAGGGCGTTTGGTTGAAGAACGGTAGACCAGTTGATGAGTGACTTCGTGATAAGGTTGAGTGAACAGAAATTGTTTTTTTCTTTCCGGGGTAATGGTTAGTTTTGCCGCTGCAAAATGGGCGTTACGCTGAGATAGCTCATTGAGCAATTCTTTGGCATTGGGCTCAATAATAATGCTTAACTCAACCCCAAGGGAGTTACTGAAACGTTTCAGTAAATCGTACTCAAAACCAGTAGGGCCAAATGGGCCTTCATAGTATATGCCGGGTGAATTTCGGGTCAGTACCTTCAGCTCACCATTTTTTTTGATGCGTTCCAGCAGGGTAGGCGGTTCGATGCAGGAAGTTAAAAAAAGGCAGGCAAGTACCAGTATCAATAATCTCATCAGTTTAAATGCTTGCTGTTCCTTATATTCATCTGCCGGGCCGAAGGCCTTATCGAACGCTTATTGTCGTACATCACGCCGAAATTCACTGGAGATATTCAGTGCTTTGTTCCAGCCTGTGGCAAAGCCCTCTAACAGTGACTGAATAAAATCTATCATCAGCATAATAAGGTCTGAAAGCAACTCAAAAAATGTATCAATAACGGTGTTTTTCAGAGTTTTCAAGGAATATTGTGTGCCTTTAATGGTAACCAGAATGATTTGATACAATAATTCGATAGCAAACAGGGTGACAAGTGAATAAACAATCGCAACCTTTTCGAGAATAGCCAACATAAAATTACCTCACAATTACTATTTGTAATAAATAGTACTTTGTATCAATTGGATTTGCGTATGTCAAATAAATAACAAACGACTGCTCTGCCGGGAAACGGCTTATAGATTTTATTTTAGCAGGAATTTCGGGAAAATCTTTAACAACAGAAATACTTGCTGATTATTAATATCCTTATGATGCCTGAAAAGAGTGCTCGTCCGGAAATTATTAATCTTCGCCCCCCCTTTTTTTAAAGAGAAATTGATGTGCTTAAGTTTATGATTTTATATAATGGCGTAGTAAGCAAGACTTATGTGGCAAATTTTTGTAGGCGCTTATAGAGTAAATTGTATGTAATAATAATACTACAAATACTTTGTTCAATACTTTGAATAAAACTTATTACCAAAGAAAGTTACCCATGATGATTGATATTGGTCTTAATCTTACGAGTTCTCAATTCCAGAATGATTTTGATGAGGTGATAAAAAATGCCCTGGCGGTCGATGTTGGAACCATGATTGTCACCGGCACCAGTGTGGCACAGAGTCAGGCAGCACAGCAATTGACCACCTTATATCCTGATATTTTGTATGCAACGGCGGGTATTCATCCGCATGATGCTAAATCGTTCTCTGAAGACAGTCTTGAGCAGTTAGGATCATTGTTAAAACAAAATCGGGTTGTTGCGGTTGGCGAATGCGGCCTGGATTTTAACCGGAATTTTTCCACTCCAGCCGATCAATTAAGCTGTTTTGAAGCTCAGTTGGAACTGGCGGTGGAATTGAAAATGCCGGTTTTTTTACATCAAAGGGATGCTCATGCTGACTTTCTACGGCTGATAAAAAAATATCGTTTAGGCCTGGTTAATGCTGTGGCACATTGTTTTACCGGTGGACGGGCTGAACTGGAAAGTTATCTGGAACAGGATTTGTCTATTGGAGTCACCGGCTGGTTATGTGATGAACGCCGCGGCAAAGAGCTACAGGATTGTGTTGCCTTAATTCCGAGCGAAAGAGTTATGGTTGAAACTGACGCGCCCTATCTGTTTCCCAGAGATTTAAAACTGCCTGGAGAGGATTCTTTAAGTGGAAAAAAGAAGAAAAACAGTCGCCACAGGAATGAGCCTCAATATCTGCCTCACATTATAAAAACCCTGGCGTATTATATGGAGTGTGAAGTGCAGGAGCTTACCCGGCAAACTTCAGAAAATGCCAGACGTTTTTTTAAACTTTAACCTGTGTTCATTGCTGAAAATAAATACTGTGAATTGAAATTTGCCCGAATAGTCTGGTTAAAACGGTGGGCGGGAATAAAATTTGACCTTTTTTTTGTTTTTTGGATGAGTAAACTCCAGTAGTGTGGCGTGTAATAATAAACGTTCTGCCATGGCAAAAGCCTCAGCATGAGCATAAAGCCGATCGCCCAGGATCGGATGGCCGATGGCCTGCATGTGCACTCGAAGTTGATGGGAACGTCCGGTGACAGGTGTTAATAGTAGCCGGGTGGCATTCGTTTCAGAACTGAGGCTCTGCCAAAAGGTTTGCGCCGCTTTACCCTGCTGATAATCGACAATCTGCCGGGGCCGGTTCTCCCAGTCACAGCGCAAGGGCAGGTTAATTTCACCGCTATCCTTATCGGGTGTGCCATATACAACGGCGGTATAGTTTTTATGGACCTGGCGTTCCTGGAACTGACGGCTTAAACGACGAAGGACTTCTTTGTTTAATGCCAGAACAATAAGACCGGAGGTTTCCCAGTCCAGTCGGTGTACGGTCAGAATACTGGGAAAATCAACTCTAAGACGACTGATCAGGCAGTCCTGTTTGTCTGCTCCCCGTCCAGGCACAGAAAGCAGCATACTAGGCTTATTGGCTACCACCAGTGCGTCATCTGCATAAATTATTTCAATTTCATTCTTCAAGGAAGTCACTATCTAAGCCGATTAAAGCGGGATAGGCTTCCAGTTGATCGAGCAGTTGCATGGTTTCATCTGAACTGGAGACTTCCGTGCTATGTTCCTGCCTGAGTTGCTTTAGCTGTTGGTTGTATTCAGGCAATTTAATGCTGGCACTTCCTTGTGGATCGGTCATGCGGTGCAATCGATATTGGTTCCAGCGGTCAATTTCAGCTGTCAGCAGCGTGTCTGGATAGTTACGACAGCGATAGCGAAACAGCATTTCATCCAGGCGTTCATCGTCAAAATGAAAATCCAGATCACCCAGTTCAGACTCTGCAGTCTTCCTGATTCGGGTTATTCTGTCCTTATCAGCGGGTGAAAAAAAACCGCCTGAGTATAGCAGCAGGTCCGGATCCCGGGAGGAGGTTGAAAAGGGTTGGTTAAATGCTTCCTGAACACGATCGGACAGGCTTTGATCCAGGGTTAAATGTTCCAGATGCCTGGCGCACTGGTCAAGATCAATCTGCCATTGGGTTCTATTTTCCTGCGTCAGGGTATTAAGTGGCACTACAACAGGACACTTATTGATATGGATGGTTTTCAGG
>CBDTVA010000047.1:0-12310 GCA_965363935.1 uncultured Gammaproteobacteria bacterium
ATGCGCGCAATAAGTTACAGAATTTCACAAATTACACGTTTAATAAAGTGACTGACCCGTCGCCATTTTGGTTAATTTTCCCTGTAAAATACCCTGTCCCATTGCCTGCTGGGCAATGCCATGTTTCAAGGGTGAAATAATGTCCGTTATAAGTAACCCTGAATTTCTCAGGGCAGCTAGAAGCATGGATTGATTGGAAAACAGTTTGATCAGACTATCAGTAACTTTGCTAACCTGCCGGATGTCAGCCTGACGCCAGTGCCAGTAAGTTTTCAATAATTGCTTATTGCCAGGGTCACTGCTTTTATGTTCCTGTACCTCTGCTACGATCAACTCTGCCAGGGCTGAGATGTCGCGCAATCCCAGATTAAAGCCCTGTCCCGCGACCGGATGGACACCATGAGCTGCATTACCAATCAGGGCAACCCGATGCTGGTGATTCAGGGTGTCATTTTCGATATTCATCCTGGCCAGGGGATAAGCCGCTCTGCGCCCTACCCTGGTTATCTGTCCCAGACGAAAACCAAAACGCTGCTGCAATGCCTGTAGAAAGCCGGCATCATCCAGAGACATGATTTTTTCCAGCTGCTCATCTCTGGCCGTCCAGACCAGAGAGCAGCGGTTTCGCGTCAGTGGCAGTAAGGCCAGAGGGCCAGAATCTGTAAAGCGTTCGTAAGCTCTATTCCGGTGATGAATTTCGGTTTCAATATTGGCAATAATGGCACTTTGCGCATAGCAATGCTGATGTGTTCTGATACCAAGAGCCGCCCGGGTTTTTGAATTCACGCCATCGGCAATAATCAGTAACCGGGCACAGATATCGTGCGTTTGAGACTTCTTTGAGTCCTGCACGGTCAAGCTAATCCTGACCTCATCTGCATGGGTCTCAAGTTGTTCAATATTTGCCGGGCAAAAGAGACTGATATTATCCTGCTGCTTTAATTGTGTGATCAACACTTCTCCCATCACGCGGTTTTCAATCACATAGCCCAGAGCAGGCACTCCCTCCTGTTGATGATCAAGCCGGGTAACACCCAAATGACCTCGATCAGAAACATGGATTTGCTTGATGGCTGCAAAGCCGTCATCGTCACGTTGAGCAAGTTTATCCCAAATACCCATAGCCTTATAAATCTGTCTGGAGCTCCAGGCAAGTGCCAGACAACGGTCATCGAAACTGGGCTGGGATTGTTGTTCCTGATAAGGGTGCGCCTCAATGACAGCAATGGCCAGATTGAGTGGCGCCAAGGCCAGGGCCATGGTGGCTCCGGCCATACCGCCACCCACAATCACTATGTCAAAGTTATCGCCTGGCTGATCTGACATTCAGATATTCTCTCCCTTTTTATAAAGCTATAAATGTATTTCTGTAGTAGCTACTATTTGGCCGGACTTTTTTTACGCACGGTTTTTTTGCTAATCGCTTTCTTTTTGCTCAGGGCTGTTTTTACCCTAACGGCTTTTTTCCCGCTAACGGCCTTTTTTACGCTAACGGCTTTTCCTCTGATAATTGTTTTTTTCTTCACCGCGGCTGTTGCCCGGCTCACTGCTTTTTTCTTGCTAACCGCCTTCTTTTTGCTTATGGCTTTTTTGTTAACACTCTTTTTGAGTGTAGAACCAACTGATGATGTCATTAAAGCCTCAATCTCTGCCACCGTTTTAGGTGCGCTAATGGTCAGCACTTCATGACCGGTACGTGTCACACGAACATCATCTTCAATCCGAATCCCGATATTACGCCATTTTTTCGCTATTTTACGATTGTCTCCGGTATAAATTCCCGGCTCAATGGTCAGTACCATCCCGACCTCAAGCATTCGCCACTCATTATCTACCTTATAGTCACCCACATCATGGACATCCAGGCCCAGCCAATGCCCAGTACGATGCATATAAAAAGGTTTGTAGGCTTCATCCCTAATCAGCTTGTCAACCCGACCTTTTAACATACCAAGACGCACCAGCCCTCTGGTGATAACTTTGATTGCAGCCTCATGGGGTGCATTCCAGTGATTACCCGGATAGACCATTTCAATAGCGGCGTACTGGGCTTCCAGCACCAGCTCATAAAGTGCTTTCTGTTCGGTTGAGAAGCGTCCATTGACCGGAAAAGTACGCGTGATATCCGAGGCATAAGCCTGATATTCACCACCGGCATCAATCAGTACCAGATCACCGTCTTTTAAGGGAGCATTATTTTCGGTGTAATGCAAAATACAACCATTTTCACCGCCGCCGACAATTGATGGGTAAGCAACCTCCCGACAACCATTGTGCATACACTCATGTATAAACTCCGCTTCCAGTTGATACTCATACATACCCGGCTGACAGGACTGCATCATTCGCTGGTGAGCTTTGCTGGAAACAGCGGCGGCCTTTTTCATCATTTTAATTTCATTGGCCGATTTGAACAAGCGCATTTCATGCAAAGGATGATCCAGAGCAACAAATTCGCCGGGAGCATTCACCCCCATGCGGACTTTTTGTTTTAATAGATTGACCCAACCGGTTAAACGCTGATCAAAATCAGCATGAATGCCCATGGTATAAAAAACCCTGGTTTTGTTTTCCATCAGCCCCGGCAAAATCTCATCAATATCGGTGATAGGGAATGAATCATCTACACCATAATGCTCCAATGCGCCTTCCTGACCAGCTCGACGACCATGCCATATCTCCTGGGCCGCGTCTTTTTCACGGCAAAACAGCACATATTCGCCATGATTACGTCGGGGAATAAGCACCAGAACAGCTTCAGGCTCCCAGAAACCGGTTAAATACAAAAAATCACTGTCAGGTCTGAACGGATAGCTCACATCGCGATTTCTGACCTGCTCTCCAGCGGTAGGCAAAATTGCAATACTGTCTTTACCCATATCCTGCATTAAATGCTTTCGGCGTTTGGCAAGCTCTTTCAGTTCATTCATAATTTTTTATACAGTGTTCCAAGGCTGTTATGTTATTTCAGGTTAGTGGATTGTGCCATCCGGTATATCAACCGGCACCCGAATGGGATTCATTTCTTCATTGACCAGCAAAACACCTATGCGCATAAATTCAATTAACTCAATAATGGCTTCTTCATCACTTTCATCATCTGCCAGTTCATAGTTATCGGCATTGGAAATAGACGCCATTGTTTCAACAAATTCCACCACATCCGGCGAATAATCAGAAAAATGTTGAATCCCCGCAAGACTTAAGCCCAGCAAATAACCCTGAGCCCATTGGGCAACTGCTTCCAGCCGAAGCATTTCACTCTCGTCTTCCGGTAACAATGGATAAAATTTAAAATGATTATCTGCCAGGGCCGCAACAGTATCTAAAAAGAATCCTCTTAATGATTCACTGGCCTCTTCGGCCAGCAGATCACCCTGGGCAATTGCAGCAAAGCCATCCATCGTCAGAGACAGCCATTCCTCGGCATCAATATCGCCTTTAGCACATAATACACCACACAACATTCCATGCGCCTCAAAAGGTGATGACTCGTTACCCAGTCTCACAAGATCTCTTTTTATTTGCTCAATATCTGTTTCTGATGACATACAATTTACCTGACCCAGACGAGCTGGATAAGTACCTTAAAAAGTGTGATTTATCTCTGTAATATTGGAATTATAACCCAGTCAGGCAATAATTCAGTTATAGATTGTTGTTTTAGCCATTGACCATTGCTACTATGAATTCTAATATAGTATGTTGTAAAAGTAAGTATTTTGTAATAGAAAGTAAATGTAACAGGTAAATCTACACTATGGTAGTAAATGCAATGCTCGAAAATGCAGCAACCACTGATGCCGGTCTGGAACTGAAACGTCTGGATGAAAGCCTTGATGTGTTACTTGATACCATCAACCAGCTCAAGCTGGAAAATAATCAGTTGCGCTCCCAGCAAGAATTTTTGCAGGTGGAACGCTCAAGGCTTATGGAAAAAACCGAAACAGCCCGCACCCGTGTCGAAGCCATTATCAATCGCCTGAAAGCCATGGAGAATAATGGATGAAAGAAGAAACCATACCTGTTACCGTTAATATTCTGGACAAAGAATATCGCATTGCCTGCACCAGAAATCATAAAGAAAGCCTGGAAGACTCTGCTGCCTTACTTAATGAAAAAATGCATGAAATTCGCACCAGTGGCAAAGTCATTGGCAGCGACCGCATCGCAGTAATGGCAGCTCTGAATCTTGCCCATGACCTGCTACAGCAACAACAGCAAACTACAAACGACATGCAACTACAACAGTATATCCGTCAATTAAGAGAAAAAATTGACGGGGCAGTCAATGAAAGCAAACAAATGGAGCTTACTTAATAGCTAAAATTTTATTTTTCTACCGGATAAATGCTATACTGAATTTATGTGGAAGTTCTACCTGATCAGGTTAGCTACTGGGTACTTCTTGAGCCGTAATCATTTACCCCGGGGATGCGCGCCTGATAATGTGTGCACGCCTGCCCTTTCATTGAGAAAGTGAGCAGAAAGCCTGATTTATCAGTCATATCCCCACTTGAACCGATAGGTTCGAGAGCGAAAGTTAGCGACGGTCCAGGCGGTTCTTCCACTCTCTTAGTTTACAGCTTAAGGCTGTTTCGATACCGCTTAAGGCTAATGCGCTGGCAATTCATCCTTGAATTCTAAAGATCACCCATCATATACTCTACGCCAGAATTTGCGCCATAAACGCCGCCATCTTTCCAGAATAAAACAACATCAGCATAGCCAGGCCATTACACGACGTATTATTCATTGCAGATTGTATAAACATTCACGGCATATTGCTGTGTATTTATCAGCGGATGGCGAAGTGGATTTATCCCTTCTGATAAACAAGTTGCAGTCTCAATACAAAAAGTGTTACTTACCCGTCATTTTATCCAGACGACATGCTATCATGCGCTTTGCTCCATATGAAAAAAATACCCGCCTGAGAAAAAACTGTTTTGGTATTCTGGAACCAGTCTATCAGAAAAAACAACTGAAACCGGCCAGACAATTGGATCTGGTTCTGGCACCACTGGTTGGATTTGACGGGCAGGGAAATCGCATGGGCATGGGTGGCGGTTTTTATGACCGGGCTCTGCAGCATCTGAAGCAACAAAGCACAGCCGGTAATCTGCGGCCAAAATATGTAGGGATTGCCCATGAAGTGCAAAAAGTGGCTCAATTGGAATCACACCATTGGGATATTCAGCTACATGCCATCATCACAGAGAGACAATTAAGTTATTTTCATCAACTGACTGAATAAAGGGTCAGGCTAAGTGACCGGTGAGATACTGAAATCTTGCATTGACAACGCTAACACAGAATAAGGACTAGACCCTAATCGCTAGGATAATGACTATTACGGAAATAAATTTCCTATAGTCCTAACCCGGACGAGCTGGATAAGTCTCTTATACAATAATATTTATTTCTTTGTATAAATGTATTAAATATTATTGGTAAGAGACTAAAAACCAAATGAGGTAAATCCGCTTAAAAGTACCCCAAAAAGTACCACATAAGTTAAAACTACAATCGGATCCTGTTTGAAGACGTTTTTTTTACGCACCAGACGCTTGCTGGAAAGGCTATTTAAACTATTAGAACTCACTAAAATACCTCAACACCCACCGTCAAAAAAACTGTTTATTATTATTTACCCATTTATTTTGGGTATATTGCCAATGATTAAAGTTAAATGCAAGAATTTTCCTAGCTTTTCTTTATCTTTAGCTTGTTAAATTAAAAATTCCTTATAGGCCGGATTATGTGTTTCATCCCAATAGTTGTAACCCAGATCATCTAAATACTGATGGAAAGCAGTCAAATCATCATCAGGTACCTGAATACCCGCCAGAACACGTCCAAATGCAGCTCCATGGTTTCGATAATGGAACAGGCTGATATTCCAGTTCTGACCCATTCCCTTTAAAAATCGTAACAAAGCACCCGGCCGCTCAGGAAACTCAAAACGATACACGTGTTCATTTTGAATGGACGGGGCATGACCTCCCACCATATGCCGCAAATGCAGTTTGGCTATTTCATTGTCACTGAGATCAATCACCGGATAACCTTTGCTTTTGAGTGCTGTAAACAGGCTTTCTTTTTCTTCCTCGGCATTGGATGTTTTCACACCGACAAAAATATGTGCCAGCTCATCATGGGAATAGCGGTAATTAAATTCCGTAATCCCCCGGTTGCCGACAATCTTGCAAAACTTGAGAAAGCTGCCCGGAGATTCATCAATGGTCACTGAAAACAGCACCTCCCGGTGCTCACCCAGCTCGGCCCGTTCCGCAACATGACGCAGACGATCAAAATTAATATTGGCGCCGCTATTAATGGCAACAAAGGTACGGTTGCTTACCCGGTTCTCTTTAATGTATTTTTTCAAGCCGGCAACGGCAAGCGCACCAGCGGGTTCGGTGACCGTTCGGGTATCGTCAAAGATATCTTTAATGGCTGCACAGATCTCATCCGCACTGACCAATATGACCGCATCGACGCATTGTTGCGCAACCCGGAAGGTTTCCTCACCCACCTGCTTCACAGCAACACCATCGGCAAAAATACCTACCTGGTCCAATACAACGCGTTTGTTTGCACTCAAAGCAGCATGCATAGATGCGGCATCATCGGGTTCTACCCCGATAATTTTAATATCGGGATAAAGGTATTTCACATAGGCCGCTACTCCGGCAATCAGACCGCCGCCGCCCACAGGCACAAAGATAGCCTCAGGTTCTTCCTGACATTGCTGCATAATTTCCATACCGATGGTGCCCTGCCCCGCAATGACTTCCGGATCATCATAGGGGTGAATAAAAGTCCAGCCCTGTGCCTGCTCCAGAGCTTTGGCATGTTGAAAGGCCTCATCATAAGTGTTGCCATATAACTCCACCCTGGCGCCCAGACGTTTGACTGCGGTTACCT
Source organism: uncultured Gammaproteobacteria bacterium (assembly GCA_965363935.1). GTDB lineage: Bacteria > Pseudomonadota > Gammaproteobacteria > GRL18 > GRL18 > CBDTVA01. The sequence continues at coordinate 6,931 of CBDTVA010000047.1, forward strand.
TAATTTCAGGTGTGGTTTTAGGCATAACAATCAGGGCATCCACAGCCATTTTATTGGCTGACAGAGCAACTCCCTGAGCGTGATTACCCGCAGATGCGGCTATCACTCCCCGGCTTTTTTCTTCCTCACTGAGTTGCACCATTTTGTTATAGGCACCACGCAGTTTAAAAGAAAAAACCGGCTGCAAATCTTCTCTTTTCAGGAGGATTTTATTGTCCGTGCGCAGGGATAAATTGACCGCTTCATCCAGCGGTACTTTATCAGCAATCTCATAAACCCTGGCCTTGAGGATTTTTTTTACATAACTTTCTAACATAAGGGCTACGTTACCAATATTTTGAAACTTTGTCTATTGAGAACTGCTGCCAACGACTGCAATCTCTGGCACTTTGCACAAAAATCAAGGATAATGACTGAAAAATTTATGGCCAGAATTTAAGGAAACACAATGAACCAAGATGAGATGAAGCAGGCAGTCGCAAGGGCAGCAATAGAACATGTCGTGGTAGATACGATTATTGGGGTAGGCACAGGCTCTACAGCAAATTTTTTTATTGATGAACTGGCAAAAATAAAACACAAGATAAACGGTACTGTGGCCAGCTCTGAAGCCACAGCGGAGCGTTTACGCAGACACGGTATTGAAGTCTTTGATTTGCATTCTGTGAATGAACTGTCTGTTTATATTGACGGGGCAGATGAAACCAATAAGGCATTGCACCTGATCAAAGGCGGTGGCGGTGCACTGACCCGGGAAAAAATTGTTGCCGCTGTGGCAGATAAATTTGTCTGCATCGTAGATGAAACCAAACTGGTCAGCTATATGGGCAAATTTCCCCTGCCCGTTGAAGTAATCCCCATGGCGCGCAGTTATGTGGCGCGGGAAATTGTCAAGCTGGGCGGCGAACCGGTCCTGCGTGAAGGTTTTACCACCGATAACGGCAATGTTATACTGGACATACATGGTATGGAAATCATGGAACCCGTCAAACTGGAACAGCAACTGAATAATATTGTCGGTGTCGTCACCAATGGCTTATTCGCCATGCGCCCTGCTGACGTATTATTAGTGGGTACACCGAATGGGGTCAAAGAAGGGTTTTAGGGTGTTAAGTTACAAGTTGGTAAGTCATTTATAAACTTACCAACAATACCCCTTCTACAACAATACTCTCTCAATGCCGCCAGTGCTGACATCAGCAATAAACTGCTCCTGCCAATTCTCCCCCAACGTCTTGCGGCATAATTCCACCACAATGTATTCCGGCGTCATGCCGGTTTCACCACGATAACGGTTTAAACCCTGCTGACAGGAGGGACAGGTTGTCACCAGCTTGATTTGATCCTGCTGGACATCCTTATCTGCATCAAGCATTGCATGGATATTTTTAGTTAACTCTTCCTGTTTGCGAAAACGCAGTTGCGTGGCAATATCCGGCCTGGTAACCGCCAGCGTACCGGATTCTCCGCAGCAGCGATCCGATAGTATCACCTTCTCACCCAGAATATCCCTGGCCACCTTTATCGGCTGCCGGGTTTTAATGGGCGTATGGCAGGGATCATGGTAAATATACCCTCCTGCCTGTTGACTGGAATCCAGTTTATAGCCCTTTTCTGCCAGATATTCATGAATATCCAGTAAGCGGCAGCCGGGAAAAATTTTCTGAAACTGATAGTGCAGCAGTTGATCCATACAGGTACCACAGGAAACCAGTACCGTTTTAATATCCATATAATTTAAGGTATTGGCGATACGATGAAACAACACCTGATTTTCTGTGGAAATCTCATCCCCTTTGGCTTCTTCCCCACCTGAGGTTTGCGGGTATCCGCAGCACAAATAGCCCGGAGGCAACACCGTCTGCGCCCCTGAATGATACAACATAGCCAGTGTCGCCATACCAATCTGACTGTATAAACGCTCGGAACCGCAGCCTGGAAAATAGAATACTGCGTTAGAGTCTTCAACTGAGCTGGAGTCTTCAACTGAGCTGGAATCTTCAATAGAACCATTGCCCACTTTGTTAATATCCCGCAAAATAGGGATAGTCGTACTGTCTTCAACACCCAGAAGCTGCCGGGTTGTCCGGGAAGGAATATCCGCAGGCATGGGTTTTTTAACAAAGTTAATGACCTGCTCTTTAATGGGCATCTTGCCATGAGTCACATGAGGTAGTTTGCCTTTGGGGATCAGTGCAAAATGTCTGGCAAGTTGATGTCCCAGGCGCTGGCCTTTATACGCCCATTCAATCATGACCTTGCGCATCAGTTTGATAGTGGACGGATCGGTAATATTCAGAAAAGCCATAGCGGCCTTGCTGGTCAGAGAAAAGCGTTTTTGCTTACGATTGCGTAAAATAGTCCGCATGTGAATGGAGACATCACCAAAATCAATATTAACCGGGCAGGGATTCAGGCATTTATGACAGACCGTACAATGATCAGCCACATCATTCATTTCATCAAAATGGCGTAAGGAGATCCCGCGCCGGGTTTGTTCTTCATAGAGAAAGGCTTCCATAATCAAGCCGGTGCCCAGGATCTTATTGCGTGGTGAATACAGTAGATTGGCCCGCGGTACATGAGTAGTACACACCGGTTTGCATTTGCCGCAGCGCAGGCAGTCTTTAATTTCATTATTCAATGCCCCCAGCTCGCTGGCTTCCAGGATCAGGGCTTCCTGCTGCAGCAACTGCAGGGAAGGAGTATAGGCATTTTGCAGACCCGAACCGGCCATCAGTTTACCGGGATTAAAATGATTATGCGGATCAACCTGCTCTTTATAGGTTTTGAAGTCAGACAAAACATCATCCTTCATAAACTGTAATTTGGTGATGCCAATACCGTGTTCTCCGGAAATAACACCACCGAGCGATTCCGCCAGGGCCATAATTTCCGCCACCACTTTATCCGCAGTATGCAGCATTTCATAATCGTTGGAATGTACCGGGATATTGGTATGCACATTGCCATCTCCGGCATGCATGTGCGTGGCAACAAATAAGCGGCTGGATCGTAAATCAGCATGAATTTGATCCATTTGCTCATTCACTCCCGAAAGATTCAGACCTCGAAACAGTTCTTTCAGGGGTTTTTCGATTTCAACTCGATAGGACACCCTGAGAAGTCGCTTTTGCAGCAATTCAAAGAATGTCGTGTTTTGCTGGCTGTCAGAGTCGAAAAGATGTTCCGTGGCAATGAGTTCTTTTAATTCCCTGACCGGTACGTCCAGATGGTCCAAAAGTGCGTTCCAGCGAATGTGCACTTCTTCTATCAGCTTCAGGGCCGCTGTTTTTTTATCCTGAATAATAATTTGCGTCTCTTCAGAGCCTTCAAACTCCGGATTGTCTGAAGTGATTTGCAAATCCGTGTGCAAATAATCATTAACCGCAGCAACAATTTTCAATTTATTTTTAATAGACTGAATAATATTAATGCGCTCAATACCCAGGTTGTATTCCGCCAGACGATCCAGAGGGATCACCACGTCTTCATTGATTTTAAAGGCATTGGTATGTGAGGCAATGGCGGCAGTCCGGGCACGATCCAGCCAGAAAAAATTGCGCGCTTCCGGACTGACGGCAATAAATCCTTCCGCATCACGGGCATTGGCCAATTGCACTACTTTTGATGCCGCCTGAGCCGCTGATGCTTCATTCTCAGAGGCAATATCGGCCAGCAACACCATTTTGGGTAATTCTGCTTTAGGTGACTTGGTTGAATAACCAACGGCTTTAATATAACGCTCATCCAGATGCTCCAGTCCCGCCAGATGCACATCATCCAGAGTCTTGAGATAATCGATGGTTTCCACAATAGCAGGCACGGAATTACTCATATCCGAACCGAAAAATTCCAGACAAACCGTGCGGATGTGTTTGGGCATCTTATGCAGGATAAACTCAGCCGAAGTAATAATGCCATCACAGCCTTCTTTCTGAACGCCCGGCAAACCGCCCAGAAACTTATTGGTGACATCCTTACCCAGACCCTGTTTACGCAATTCGCTGCCCTGGATGGACAAAATCTGTTCTGTTTCAATGTCTTTGCCATTGGCTGCAAAGCGGGTAATTTTAAAGCGCACGGTGGCAACTTCGTGAATTTTGCCCAGATTGTGATCCAAACGCTGCACCGTCATCCAGCGGGCATCTGGAGTCACCATTTTCCAGGACAGCAGGTTATCCAGCGTGGTTCCCCACAGGACGGCCTTTTTACCGCCGGCATTCATAGCGATATTACCGCCAATACAGGAGGCATCCTGAGAAGTGGGATCGACGGCAAAAACCAGTCCCTGCTGTTCCGCCAGCTCGGAAACGCGGCGTGTCACCACCCCGGCACCGGTCGCCACTGTAGCGACAGTAACCGCCCCGGCATCACTGTTTCCATCGGGTTTACAAATTATGCTCTGCTGTACCACCTTGCCTAAAGTGTCCAGTTTCTCGGTATTAATCACCACGGCATTGGCGGTTAACGGAATCGCGCCGCCGGTATAGCCGGTACCACCCCCGCGAGGAATAATGGCCAGCCCTAAATCAATACAGGTCTGCACCAGCAGCTGTATTTCTGACTCCGTGTCCGGTGTTAACACCAGAAAAGGAAATTCCACCCGCCAGTCACTGGCATCGGTCACATGGCTGACCCGGGAGAGACCATCAAAACAGATATTATCTTTACGGGTCACCTTGCTCAGCTGTTTGTACACTTTGCGACGCTTGATTTCGCTTTCGATTAACCAGCCCTTAAATTCCAGGACCGCTTTTTCCGCACTGGACAGCAGCTCCAGTACCGACTGATTGCCATCGGCCCGTAAGCGGATCTGAGTCAGACGGTGATTCAGAGCTTCCAGCAAAGCATCCCGACGTTTGGGGTTTTCAATCAGATCATCTTCAATAAAAGGGTTACGTGAAACCACCCAGATATCACCCAGCACCTCAAACAACATGCGCGCAGAACGCCCGGTGACGCGTTGCGATCGCAAAGTATTCAGAACATCCCAGGCTTTTTCACCTAAAAACCGAATTATAATTTCCCGATCAGAAAAAGACGTGTAGTTATACGGAATTTCACGGATATTGGTTAAAACAGCTGAGTTCAAATCATTCATCAGATACTAGAAAGCTATATAATTAAGGTGAGGTATTGTAACAATTTAATGACTAAAAAGAAAAATTGGCATCAGATAAACAGTCATACAGAGCATAAAAAACGGTTCTTCAAATTTTTACGTACTTTTGTTTGCTTTACCACCAAAGAGGCCGTTCGAAAAGGTGGTGCTATAGAAATCAGAGGCTGATGAGGTATGGCTTACCACCCTCTTAGCCGCATCCGTTTTCTCACTAAGAGCGAAAGAGCAAAGTCAAAAGCAAGAGATAAAGATAAA
>CBDTVA010000048.1:0-12304 GCA_965363935.1 uncultured Gammaproteobacteria bacterium
ACGCGCATCTTGCCAATCTGAAGACCCGAGGGTTGATAAGCCATATCTGAAATCTCGCCAACCGGATCAGGCAGTGCGGCAATTTGACGTAAGCCTTCTGACATCCCCTGAATACGTTCTTCATTCAGCGCCAGACGATCCAGCAACGCATCATCCAGACCTTTTTCTTTACCGGCAGCCAAATCCTTATTATTCTCTGCTATCAATGTGCTCATTGATAATTCAAGAAGTTCTGCAATGGCCAGCAATGCCTTATTTTTCTTATCACTGCTTGCTTTTGCCAGATCTCGGGAAGCCTGCCGTGCCTGCTGACCCACCTGAGTCATATATTGTTTAATATCCATTAGATTTTCCACACTTAAAATATTTAAATTATTGAGTTCTACAAACTGTGCTGAGGGAGAAGATAAGGTTTCCCCGCTACATCAGCCAAAATTAACTGCATTATATCCCATGGTTCACCTTGTTCGGCACCCTTGGCCATTTTATCGGCCTGCAGCAGCCGCTTGAGTAATCTATGCCATTGCTCCGGTCGGCTCCTGCTCAATGTCTGAGTAATCAGGCTCTTACGTCTGGGGAAAATATAATGTCCTTTTATCGCAGCATCCATCCCTTGTTGTTGCATTTTGGCCGACATTCTGGCCAGCATTCTTACTTCTCTGGCAAACAGGGACAAAATCAAAATAACCGATTGTCCCTCACGTTGCAATCCGTAAAGCATACGCGAGGCCCGCTTCAAGTCGCCTGACAAGGCGCAATCAAACAGGTCAAACAGATTATAACGGGCACTGTCAAAAACCGCTTGCGAAACCTGCTCCAGATTCAGTTGTATCATTTGATCACTGGCTGGATACAAAAGGCTTAGTTTTTCAATTTCCTGATCCGCTGCCAACAGATTACCTTCTACCCGATCATTAATCAATTGTACGGCATCCGTTTGCACACTCAGCCCTTTGGCCTGCAAGCGTTTGTTCAACCACTGGTTTAACTGATAACCTTCAATTGGCCAGACAGAAACAATGCCCGCAACCTTATCAACAGCTGAGTACCATTTGCTTTTTCGCGTGGCCGGTTCAATTTTGCCGGCAATGATCAAGAGCAGAATATCCGGCGGTAAATTGTCACAATAGTTTAATAAAGCCGTCCCCTTGTCAGAGGGTTTGCCTGATGGCAGATGAATTTCAATCAATCGCCTGCTGGCAAACAGTGACAATTCATTGGCTGCTATGGCCAGAAAATTCCAGTCAAAGCTGGCATCTGCCGTATAAACTTCCCGCTCCTCATAACCATAATATTTACCGGCTTTGCGCAGCATATCAACCGCTTCACGATGTTGCAGTGGCTCTTCGCCACAAACCATATAAACAGGATATTGCCGAGCCTTCAGATCATTACGAAGCTGTTCGGCTTTGATTTGCATTGCATTGGCCCTGTTTTTTGAATAAAAAGTATAAATAAAAAGTATAAATAAACAGTTGAGTGTTTGTTATTTTCAAGATTATTATTGAGCAATAGCTTTCAGACGACGCAAAATCTGCGTGACAGCAGCTTGATTCATTTCACCACGAATAACCTGCTCTTCATTGTCCTTACCCAGAACATCATCAGGATCATTGCGATAGGTACGTATCACACTCACGTTTTGCTGCTCTGCAAGCTGTATTCCCTGATAATCCTGCACCACAAAAGAAACATTTAACTGCAATTCATATTCCCTGATCTGCTTGGCACCAACATTCAAAGCTCTACGCTGGGCGCCACGGGATAATAGGGTAATTACAGATGATGCAGCAGCCGGTGAGGACACCATTTTACTGCCGACCCTTTCAAGCGCCTTTGACAGTGGCTTGCCAATGTCTGAATAACCCTTGTCCACTAAATGAACCCGATCATACAATGCGGGTAATTCAATAGCGCCACGCAAGTGAAAACCACAGCCCGTGATCAACATTATAATCACCAGAAAAAAACCCCGGATGCCGATGTTTCTGATTTGTTTCATTTTGTTTCCCTGACTACTCATAATATTTGTGCATACTAATTAGCGACAATATTCACCAGCTTACCTGGTACAATAATGACTTTTCGGATAGATTTACCCTCAGTATTTCTAATGGCACCCGCTGTTTCAAGCGCCAGTTTTTCAATGCTTTGTTTATCAGTATCCGCTGTCACTTCCAGTTTATCTCGAAGTTTGCCATTGACCTGCACCACGTATTGAACCGAATCCTCTACCAAAGCTGCTTCATCCACATCGGGCCATAGTTCATCTACTATAGCTTTATTATGTCCCAGAGCCTGCCATAACTGATGGCTAATATGCGGAACAACAGGCGATAGCATTAACAGGACATTTTCCAGCACGTTTTGTTTAAGCGCCCGACCCTGTTCAGATTTGTCTAATGATTCGGACATTTTTTCCATCATATTCAGTAACTCACGCACTTTGGCAATGGCGGTATTGAAGGTATGTCGACGCCCGATATCATCCCCCACCGAAGCTATAGTCTGATGCAGCTTATGGCGCAATTTTTTAGCATTGTTATCCAGCTGATCCGGTTCCAGTACCGCCACATCCCCGGCGTCAATATGTTGATAGACAATTTTCCACAAACGCTTCAAAAATTTATACTGCCCTTCCACACCACTGTCTGACCATTCCAGGGACTGTTCCGGAGGCGCTGCATACATCATAAACAAACGCGCAGTATCAGCACCATATTGTTCAATAATCCCCTGAGGATCCACCGTATTACCCTTGGACTTGGACATTTTGGCACCATCTTTAAGCACCATACCCTGAGTCAGAAGGTTTTTAAAAGGTTCATCACCCTTGACCAGACCTTCGTCACGCATTAGTTTGTGATAAAACCGTGAATACAGCAAATGCAAAATGGCATGCTCAATACCACCCACGTATTGATCCACCGGTGTCCAATAGTTGGCACGCTCATCCAGCATGACATTTTCATTACCCGGAGAACAATAACGGGCATAGTACCAGGATGATTCCATAAAGGTGTCAAAGGTATCCGTTTCACGTTGCGCATCACCACCACAGCCGGGACATTGGCATTGATAAAATTCCGGCATGCTCTTAATCGGCGAACCAGCTCCGGTAATCACTACATTTTCCGGTAGTTTAACGGGTAAATCCTGCTCGGGAACAGGCACAGAACCACATTCCGGGCAGTTAATGATCGGAATCGGCGTACCCCAGTAGCGCTGCCGGGAAACACCCCAGTCACGCAAGCGGTATTGTACCCGTTTCCTGCCTTTAGCGGTTTTTTCCAGAGCTTCCGGCACTTTGGACATTGCCTCAAGTGAGCTTAAACCATCAAAGTCTGCCGAATTAACCAACACACCTTTTTCAGTAAATGCCTGATGCTCCAAATCTGCCTCAATTCCCTTTGAGCTATCAGTAGCAGAAGGAGCAATGACCTGTGTAATGGGCAGACCATATTTTTTAGCGAAATCATAATCGCGTTGATCGTGAGCCGGAACTGACATCACGGCCCCTTCACCATAACCCATCAAAACAAAGTTAGCGGTATAAACAGGCACCGGTGCACCGCTGACCGGATGAACCGCCTTGAGACCAATATCCATACCTTTTTTTTCCATGGTCTCCATATCGGCTTCGGCAGTGGACATCACTTTGGCTTCGGCAATAAACTGTTGCAACTGCGGATTATTCTGCGCCATTTTCAGAGTTAGCGGGTGTTCTGCCGCCACAGCGACATAGGTCACCCCCATCAGGGTATCTGGCCGCGTGGTAAAAACTTTAATAACCTCATCTGAATCAGCAACTGCAAAACTGATTTCGGCACCGTCTGAGCGACCTATCCAGTTTTTCTGCATAATACGAACCTGTTCAGGCCAGCCATCCAGCTGATCCAGATCCTGCAATAATTCTTCGGCATAGTCAGTGATTTTCAGGAACCACTGGGGGATCTCTTTACGTTCCACCAGGGCACCGGAACGCCAGCCCCGGCCATCAATCACCTGTTCGTTAGCCAATACCGTCTGATCCTCCGGATCCCAGTTCACAATGGCACTCTTTTTATAGACAATACCTTTTTCAAACAGACGGGTAAAAAGCCATTGCTCCCAGCGGTAATACTCCGGCTCGCAGGTCGTCACTTCCCGATCCCAGTCATAACCAAAGCCCAGGCGCTTTAATTGCTCGCGCATATAACGAATGTTCTCACGAGTCCACTTGCTGGGGGCAACCCTGTTTTTCATAGCGGCATTTTCTGCAGGCAGACCAAACGCGTCCCAGCCCATGGGCTGCAACACGTTTTTGCCCTGCATGCGCATAAAACGCGAGAGCACATCACCAATGGAGTAATTACGTACATGTCCCATATGTAGCTGCCCGCTGGGATAGGGAAACATGGAGAGACAATAGTATTTTTCCTTACTCTCATCCTCGGTCACATTAAAACACCGGTTTTCTTCCCAATAGCGTTGTGCTTCAAGCTCGATCTGCTGCGGATTATACGCCTGACTCATTAATTCTGCTTCCTGACTCTGTCAATATTCATTAAAGCGTGAAATTGTAACATTAATTCTTGTCCAAGTAAGTCCATTTTCAGCTATACTTAGATTAGAAAGGCACGGAATTTAAGCCAATAACAGAAAGCTTTTAACTAAACATAGAAAGTCACGAGGGATATTCATATGACCAGGGAAACCGATCACAAAAGTAATTTTGAAGATGCCAGCGACAAGCTGGTTCATGGCTATGAAACCATGATGGACAAACTCTCAGAGTGGACGGAAAAGGCTGATGAAACAGCAGGCCCCATGATCATCAATGGTGTCAAAGAAGCAGAAGAATTTCTTACCGATTTACAAAAATGGAGCAAGGAAGAAATTGATCTGATTTCCCGTTACGTCAAACGAGACCTGCACGATGCCGCCAGCAAAATGGAAAAGGAAAACAAGAGCTTCCGGGACTGGCTGGAATTTGACCTGCAGCAGATCGAAGAAAAAGTATTATCCGTTTTTGCCAATATGGCCGACCAGACCCGACTGGAGCTGGATCATCTGAAACAAATGGCCAATGAATGGCACACCGGAGAAGTCACCAGTATTGGCACACTGGTATGTAAAAGCTGCGGCAAGGAACTGCATTTTCGCAAGGCAGGCCGTATTCCACCCTGTCCTTCATGCAGCCATACTGAATTTAAACGGGTCAGTGATAAATGACCGTTGGGATAGCCCTTGAATAATGCAGTGCCTTGCCACAATAGCGTGACTGGAACAAGGCACTGGACATTCACTCAGCTCTCTCATAAATAACGGGAGCGCAGCGGTGAATGAGTACAGATATTATGCTTTGGCAGTTGCAGCAGCTTCTTCACAAGCTGTTTTTAACTGCCCATTTTGATACATTTCCAGGGTAATATCACAACCGCCAATCAATTCATGATTGATGTAAATTTGCGGAAATGTTGGCCAATCCGCATAGCGGGGCAGGTTTTCAAAAATTTCCGGATCCTGCAAGATATTGACATAGGCAAATTCAACACCGGTTTGCATCAAGGCTTCACTGGCGCGTGCAGAGAAACCGCAGGAAGGCATTTGTGGTGTACCCTTCATAAAAATTACCACAGAGTTTTTCTTAACTGCATCATCAATACGCTGCATAACGTCCATAATACTGGCCTCATTCTTTACTGTTCTTTAATAAAAAGTTTTTTGCTTAAGTTACCAGCAAATTTGGGGATGAAAAAAACTTTTTCAAGTGCTGGGCAAAAAAGTGTATAGTCAAGCTTCAGAACAGATCCATGGAAACCCTGAAAAAATGAATTTTCTTTTTAGTAAACAACTATCAGGATATGTTTTTTTAGCACTTCTTATCCTGGTTAGTACGACACCCGCTTTATACGCCCAGAAATCTAAACATAAAATAGCGAATGACGACGTATTTAAAGTCACTGTGGTCACGGACGATCTGCAACATCCCTGGGGAATGGTGTTTCTTCCGGATAAACGCATTTTAATCACCGAACGTCCGGGACGCCTAAGGATCATTAGCAATGGTAAACTGGAGCCTGTTCCAGTCACCGGCTTACCGGATATTACCGCTTCAGGTCAGGGTGGATTGCTTGATATTGCCCTGCATCCAGAATATGAAAGTAATCACTGGATTTATTTTTCTTATGTGGCAGAAAATTTTTCCGCTATGGGTACTGAGGTTGCCCGGGCCAGACTGGAAGGACAAAAACTGATCAATTTACAGGTTATTTTCCGCCTGGAAAAGAAATCAAATGGCGGCCGTCACTTTGGTGGCCGTTTATTGTTTGATAAAAATAATTTTCTCTATATTAGCCTGGGGGATCGAGGCAACCGTCCTCGCTCTCAACAGCTGGATGATCATGCCGGTGCCATTATTCGCCTGCATGATGATGGCCGTGTGCCTGCTGATAATCCTTTTGCCTCGACGCCGGGTGTAAAAGCAGAAATTTTCAGCTATGGCCATCGCAATCCTCAGGGTATGGCAGTGCATCCTGAGAGTGGCGAAATCTGGTCTCATGAGCACGGTCCCCAGGGTGGGGACGAACTCAATTTAATTAAAAGTGGCAACAATTATGGCTGGCCGGTTATTACCTATGGCGTGAATTATGTCATAGGCACAAAAATCGGTGAAGGCAGCCACAAGGCAGGTATGGAGCAACCGGTCTATTATTGGCTGCCTTCCATAGCCCCGTCAGGTTTCACTTTTTATACCGGCGAGCAATTCCCGGACTGGAAAAATAATCTGCTGATAGGCTCACTGAAATTTCAGCAGCTGGTGAGGCTGGTGCTTAAGGATAAAAAAATCATTTATGAAGAACGTTTTTTTACTCGTAAGCTGGGACGGATACGGGATGTCAGAACCGGACCGGATGGCTTTATCTATCTATTGACCGATGCCGGAAATGGCAAACTGATCCGCCTTGAACCCAGATAATGATGTTTAGCCCTGCACATTCACTGCACCGGCAGTCATGCGTCAATATGGGTCTGAAACCACATTTCCAGTAACGCCATATGCCAGAGCTTACTGCCTTTGAGACGAGTCATATTTTCTTCTGCTTCAGGGTTTTTCAACAATCGATCAATATAGGCGGGTTCAAACACCCCCCTGTCCCGGCAATTCTTTGAGGTCACAACATCGCGCATCATATCCAGAAATTCGCCTCGAACATATTTTAATGCCGGCATGGGAAAATAGCCTTTAGGCCGATCAATCACCGCATCCGGTACTTTGCCCCGGGCAATGTTTTTCAGTACATGCTTGCCGCCCAGACGGCCAATCTTGTAATGACCGGGCATTTGCGCGGCCAGTTCCACCAGTTTGTGATCCAGGAAGGGTACCCGCGCTTCCAGTCCCCAGGCCATGGTCATATTATCAACCCGCTTGACCGGATCATCGACAATCAAAGTGGTCACATCCATACGCAGAACCTTATCCAGAAAATCATCGGCATAAGGCGCTGTGAGCAAGTCATTAACCAGTTCTCTGGTATGGTCTTTGCCGTGATAGCGTTTGTTGACGACCTGCAGAAATTCATCATGACAACGATCAAAATAATAGGGGGCAAAGCGTTTCAGTTCATTGCGCTCTGTGCCGCCATCGGCTTCATCCATCAGGGGATACCAAAAATAACCGGCAAACAGTTCGTCTGCACCCTGACCACTTTGCACCACTTTGACCTCCTGAGCTACGCGCTCTGAAAGCAGATAAAAGGCGACTGCATCCTGGCCCACCATGGGTTCAGCCATTTGTGTAATAGCTTCCGGCAGGCGATCCAGGACTTCATGATTTGGGATCATATATTTATGGTGGATAGTGCCGTAACGCTCAACCACCTGATCACTGTATTCAAACTCACTGCCCTGCTCATCGCCAATATCACTGAAACCTATGGAAAAGGTGCGCAGGTTATTAACACCAGCCTCAGCCAGCAAGGCAACCAGCAGACTGGAGTCCAGACCACCGGACAGCAGCACGCCAACCGGAACATCGGAAACGGTTATACGCTTTTTGACCGCATCCATCAAACTGTCATGAATCGCTTCTGTCCATTGCGCTTCTGTCCAGTCTGCTTTTTGAGGATCCCGGGTTGCTTTCAGATGCCAGTAGCGATGGTATTTCATACCGCCATTAGTTTCTATTTTAATTGTCGTTCCCGGTGCCAGCTTTTTTACGCCCTGCAAAATAGTATCCGGAGCTGGAATAACTGCATGTAATGTGAATTGATGATGCAGGCCAACCGGGTTAATTTCGGTATTGATGTGTCCGGCGGCCAATAAAGCCTGCATATTGGAGGCAAACACAAAGCGATTGTCATCCAGGCTGTAATACAATGGCTTAATTCCCAGCCGGTCACGCGCAACAAATAAGCTATAGTCAGTTAAATCCACAATGGCGAAAGCAAACATACCATGCAGACGTTCAACACATTGTTCACCCCATTCCGCATAGGCTTTTATAATGACTTCAGAATCGCCGTCGGAAAAAAAACGGTGCCCCTTACTTCTAAGTTCCTTACGTAATTCCGGGTAATTATAAATAGTGCCATTAAATACCAGAGCCAGCTGCAGCTCATTATCCACCATGGGTTGATTGGAACGCTCTGACAAATCAATAATAGATAATCGTCTATGCCCCAGAGCCATCGGCCCTTCGTGGAACACGCCTTCATTGTCTGGACCACGACGCTCCAGTTTTTTCAACATCTTGTTCAGGGTTGCCAGATCGGGCTTTGAACCGTCAAAATGATAATCACCGCAAATGCCACACATAATGAATTTTATTCCTTATTTTGAGCTATTGTGTTCTGAGCTTAATGACCACCAGTCTGGAAATCACTTTCGAAACACCCGGTGTACTTTTGGCGAGGGCAATCGCCCTGACAGCGCTTTTATCCGAATCAACACTGCCCGTCAAGGTCACTACACCGGCATTCACTTCAATTCCAATGTCAGCTCGATTAATGGCACTTTCTGCTTCATATTTCTGACTGATATTGACATTAATTTTGGCATCAGCCTCCGAGGCACTGTCCGTTACTATGGGTGCAAAGGCCGCTTTATCTTTATAGGCTTCGCGTTCTTTTGCCCTGACTTCTTTTTCCTGTTGTTCTTTTTCGGCCTGGATTTCTTCATTGCTGTCAACACCAGGTACCCAGTCGGTTGCATCCCGAACCGTACTGCAGGCTGCCATAGCCAGCCCCGCTGTCACCAGCAGTACTTTAATACTCACTGATAATGCATTAGTTAGAATGATTTCTGTTTTCATTTTTCCCATTTCCTGATTAAAAATAATTTTTTAGTTATTTTGTGCCCCAGCCACCGCCACCCGGGGTTTTTATGCTGAGTTTTTGTCCGGTCTGAGCTATAAAAAATGCTTTTCCTGGTAAGAGTTCACCATCCAGCCTGTTTTCACCCATCTGTCCATCCCCACCTCCGGCCAGCCCCCAGGGTGAATGTGATCGCCGCTCTGTCAGCAGGGTGATCTGGGTCGGCTGCAAAAATTCAACTTCCCGTATCAGACCCTGACCGCCGCCATGCTTCCCCACGCCACCTGATGCTTCACGCAGGCAATAGCGGGTGATCCGTAGTGGAAAGTGATATTCCAGAGACTCAATAGGGGTATTTAAGGTATTGGTCATATGAGCCTGGACACCATCAATGCCCGGAAAAGCCTGACTGGCGCCAAGACCTCCGCCAATTGTTTCATAATAATCCCAATGATCATTATTTTCCCGGCTACCCATAGCAACATTATTCATTGAGCCATAGCTGGCAGCCGGAATTTTATCACCAATGGCCGGAGCCAGGGCTCCTAAAACCACGTCAACCACCCGGGTCGATGTTTCCACATTACCAGCAGCAACGGCAGCCGGATATTGAGCGTTCAGTAAACAACCTTCCGGCGCTACAATTTGTATCATTCGAAAGGTGCCGGCACAGGCCGGTGTCTGAGCCGGCATTAAACAACGAAACACATAATACACTGCCGCCGCAGCCACTGATAGAGGGCAGTTGATATTACCCTTAACCTGTGCTGCGGTGCCAGTAAAATCAAGCCTGATATGCTGCTCTTCTACACTGATGGTCAGGGCAATTTTGATGTTTTCCTGTCCCGCACCATCATCGTCCATAAAGTCATGAAATTGATAAACACCCTGGGGTATTTTCGCCAGACTGGCTCTGGCCACCCGCTCACCATAATTATTGAGATGCACCAGCGCAGAGCTAAAGCGTTCTGCATCCAGTTGCTCAATGAGTTCATTCAGACGGGCAACACCAGCCTGGTTGGCACTGATTTGAGCCAGGAAATCACCTCGTGCCGAGTCCGGGCGACTCATATTTGCAGTAATCTGCTGCAAAACCTGTTCATCAACCTGAGCATTATGCATAATGTAAGTAGGCGAAATAATCAGCCCTTCTTCATGCAGAGAATTTGACAAAGGCATTGAACCTGGCGTATCTGCCCCGATATCTGCATGGTGAGCACGATTAACGACAAAGGCAATTGGCTGAACGATGGTTTCGGCTTCTTGCGGGCTAATGGCTTCTTGCGGTGTAAAAACAGGGGCGATCATAGTGATGTCCGGTAGATGAGTACCACCCAGATAGGGATTATTCAGTACCAGCATATCACCCCTGGTCCAGGTTTGGATCTTAACGATAGCCGCCATAGCATAAGCCATACTGCCCAGATGTACCGGAATATGGGCAGCCTGGGCACACAGTTCACCAGCACCGTCAAAAACTGCACAGGAGTAATCAAGGCGATCTTTAATATTGGGAGAAAACGCACTGCGCCGCAGGACAGCACCCATTTCTTCACAAATGGACTCAATGCGACTGACAAATACACTTAGCTCAATGGCATTCATAGCTGAGAAATATTGCCCCTTATTTATTTTAAATGTTATAGAGTCTTGTTATTGACAGTCGTTGACATAAAAAACTAGTATTCTACATTAATACAGGTTTGAAGCACTAAAATTCCGGCTAAAATTAAATACCCGACCAATTTAGTCTACTATTCTTGTAGAAAAAGTATTATACTCGCACCCACCAACACGTTTAGAATACATTATCCTAAAATTACATGGAGTAAAAAAATGGCATTTGAATTACCCGCTTTACCTTTTGAAAAAGGCGCATTGGCACCACACATCTCTGAAGAAACACTTGAATATCACTACGGCAAGCATCACAACACCTATGTCGTTAATCTTAACAACCTGATTGCTGGTACTGACTTCGAAAACATGTCTCTGGAATCCATTATCCAGAAATCAGATGGCGGTATTTTCAACAATGCAGCTCAGGTATGGAACCACACTTTCTACTGGAACTGTCTGAGCCCTAATGGTGGTGGTGAGCCAAGTGGTGCCCTGTCTGATGCAATCAGTGCCACTTTCGGATCTTTTGACAAGTTCAAAGAAGAGTTTACTGCAGCTTGTGTTACTAATTTTGGTTCTGGCTGGACATGGCTGGTCAAAAATACTTCCGGTGCCCTGGAAATTGTAAAAACATCCAATGCCGGCTGCCCTCTGACTGATGGCCTCACCCCGCTGATGACCTGTGATGTCTGGGAACATGCGTACTATATTGATTACCGTAACGCCCGTCCTAACTATGTAGCAGCGTTCTGGAATCTGGTGAACTGGGATTTTGTTTCCAGCAAGCTGTAAACCTTTACCTGACATACAGTTTAATGATGGTTTCGCTTCCAGCAACACCATCATAATGTGCTATAGTTGTATCATATCGCAGATTCAGTACCTCCATGAAAATTTCATGAAGGTACTCATAATTTATTATCGGTACGGCTATGGCTCATTACAATCTCATTTTTCAGGGAAAAATTATCGCTGGTGCTTCACTGGATGAAGTGAAAACCAATGTTGCGCGATTATTTAAAGCCGATGCAAAAAAAACAGCCGCGCTCTTCTCCGGCCAGTCGATAGTCATAAAAAAAAATCTTGATACCGAGTCCGCTAAAAAATATCTTGCTGTGCTGAAACAGGCCGGCGCTGTTGTCAAGGCAGTAAAAGTGGAAAATCTCCCTGCGGATAGCAACAACCCGGACAACAGCAATTCAAGAGACAATAGTTCAGAGCACAACAGCAACGCTGAAAGCAGTCAGCAACAGACTGACAACACTGCCACAGCATCTAATGGATTAAGTCCCGGACTCGCTTCTCTGGTTAATTATAATACCCGCGCAGCTCTACCAGAAACCAGCACAACTTATAGCAAACCAACAGAAACAGCTGCGACTGAACGT
>CBDTVA010000049.1:0-12268 GCA_965363935.1 uncultured Gammaproteobacteria bacterium
AGTGTATTGCGGGTGCTTTTCTTAAATGTTTTATGCCATTGCTTTGACGGGAAAAGGCGCTTACGGCATTGTTCTTCAGAAGGCGGATTAAGAGCTTCCTGGCTACCAATGAGGTATTCATTATAAACTTCTTTGAGTAAAGGAATTACCTTTTTCCCCATACGAACAAAAAAATGTTTTGCTCCGGGATTATGCTTTTGAAGCATTGAAGATAGTCCCATATACAAGCGTAAGTCATGATTTCCAGCCAGTATTATGGTGTTTTTCTTTACCTGGATTAAAGCGTGTAAAGTCCGTAATAAGTGCAGATTACTCGGGCCTTTATCAAGGCAGTCGCCACCAATGACAATACGGGAATTTTTACCTTTGGGTGTTACAATAAAATCTGTCGTATTTCTACCGGTTTTTTTAATAGTGCCTGAGAAGACCAGTGATGAAATTAATGCACCAGCATCCGCATGTATATCAGAGATAAAGTGGATATTTTTTTGGGGCCATTTCCAGCTTGAAAAGCGGGTTGTTTCTTGCAATGAATATTGACGCTCTGAGTCACTGAGAATTATCCGGGTATGCGCATCCACAATGGGCCAGCTGGTTTTTTTTTCAGGCAATTCAGGAAACAGCCAGTGTGATGCTAATTTTAATTCAGAAAAGGCCGGTGAAAACTCCAACATTAAATTATATCCTCCTTAAGACGTAATGATAATATGTTCGTGAATTGAATTTGTTTTTGCTTCAATCTTTCTGTTTTTTCAAGTCATGTATAGCGATATTAATCAAAATTTACAACTTTTCCAGTTGCCAGAAAAACCACACTTTCAGCAATATTAGTTACCTTGTCACCGATACGTTCCAGTTGATGAATGATCCATAACTGATAGGTGTAGTAAACTGCTCTTTCTGGGTTGGATTGCATGAGCTTAAATATTTTATCATTCAATTGATGTTCCAGATCATCGATTTCATCATTTTTCAGGGCAACGGCATTGGCCTTTTTGGCATCCTGTTCAGCATAATCAAGCATCACTTCATTTAACATAAGGATACTTTCTTCTTTTTCTATAAATTGTGAAAGCATATCAGTGTCTTTCAGATGAATAGATTGTGTAAGTTTTAATTTAACTACAGGATTTTGATTAAAAACTGCTACCAATTTCAGTCAAAATGAATTGTTTATCTGGAGCTCACCCTGATTATTAAACCTGGGTCATTAAACCTGGGTCATCAAATCTTGGTCATTAAACCTTGGATATTTCACCTCCTATTTTGGCATAATGCATTAACGAGGCAATACTGAGTGCTCGGTCAGCAATTTTTTCAAGGCGACGCAGGGCGGCCATAATCTCCTGATATTCATTTGACAAATGAATATCTTCATTGGTTTTCTTTAACAGATTCTTTTCAATGATTTTATAAAGATCATCGTTTTTGCTTTCTTCAACAACCACTGTTTTATAATGTTCATGGACTGATGTTTTATCTTCTAATTCCAATATTTCGAGTGCACTTTTCAAGGCATGGCTGTCGTTGCTAATAGAGACAGAGCCGATTTTTTAACTATCATTTTAATTTCACCTGTAGTTTGATTTCGAAAAAATTATATAAAAATAATGTGACAGCCTTGTTACAGGTGGTTACTTTTTGTTTACATATTATTCGATTGTTTTTTTAAAAATAAAAAAAATTTGTCATAAAAGTGACATGTATATTTAATTTTATTTGTAAAAAAATTGCGGGATAATTAAGGTATAAGATAAGGAAAATGATAGATACAGAAAAAGCGTTAAATGAAAAGTTCCCCAATATTAAAAATAAAGCTGGCTCAGGTTTCTTATATAAAATATTAAAAACTTTGACCCATGAAGATAAAATCAACTGTTTTATTGAGGATAATCAGCATTTGCGCGGATTTGCCTTTCTTGACAAAATACTGGGGCATTTTAATTTTACCTATCGTGTCAGCAACCGTTCAATAAACCGTATTCCATCTGAAGGCCGGGTGGTTATTATTGCTAATTATCCCATTGGTTCTCTGGAGGGTCTGGCTTTATTGAAAATGATTTATACCGTTCGACCTGATGTGCGTATAGCAAGGATCTGGATAAATTCGATTGTTATTATAAGCAATATTCAGAGTTATGTGAAAACAATGCTACTCATTTCATTGATTTTAACGTTGATGCGGATTTTGCTGACTGTATCGACGATTTAATTTTATTGTCCCTGGAAGATATAAAGCCAAAAAAATTAAGCGTTATATTGCTTAATAGCCTTGCCAGATAGTACAAAATACAGGATCTAGCTTTTGACTATTCGTTTTTTCTTAATAGGCTATTATTTACAATAGCTTAAACGTTTCTTATCGATTTAACCTTGATTTAATCTTTAAATTATTTCCAGAAATATGAATAATTGTCATATTTCTGTCATAAAAAAATGGTATAAATAAGGACTAAATATTTATTCTTTTATTCTTTGCATATAGGTGACTGGTTATGAGTAATTTTAATACAGCTTTATTGTGTGATGATGATCAAATGGAAGAGATCTCAGAGTTTGAAAAAAAGGAACAAATTCATTGGTCTGGGATGAAAATACTTAACCTGCTAAAAAGCTTCAGCCGGCATCTAGCTTTCGATAAACACAAACAATACCAACAGATTAATTCTTATAATAAGCTTTTAAAAAAACTTGAGGAGAAAGAAAAATTCCTTAACAACAAACTGGAAGTTGAAAAGATAGAAAATAATCGTAAAACCATTGAAATGCGTTTGGCAGTTAATTGTGTTCAGCGTAAAAAGGCCATTGCTGCCCTCTACCAATTAAAAAATAGTATTTAAAACCTGAACCACCTCTAAATACCTGTCCCGGAGTCGTGTCCAGACAGAGTATAGATAATTCACCATCCTGAGAATGCGTATCATTTCGAAAAAGTTGTTTAGTCCGGTTTAAGAGTTAATATTTTTTTCATAAAACTGTCGCTCAATTGTCATAACCATATATTACTATTGAGCTCAGTTTAAATGGAGAATAATAATGCAAACTCAAGAATATTCCAATGCATCAAGTGCTTACTTACCTTCCTACGATTCACGTTTTGAGGTCAAGATTACTCAGGATAGAGATGAGCTCAATCAGGCAAGAAAACTCCGCCTGGGCAGTAGCAATGCTGCTGCTTCAGAGGAAGTGTTTAAGCAAAATGCTGGTAGTAATACCAAAAGGTTAATAGAACAACAAAAACTTCTGCTTCATGATGGTTATGACAGTTTTTCACAACACTTGATTATAAAAGATCTGGATAAGGAAAAAGTCATTGCTTATGTACGTATCATTGATGCCTTTACAGCTTTTAACATCGGTGGATTCTATTGTGAAACACAATTTAATATGCAGCGCATATTAAATAATCAACAGAATTATATGGAAATCAGTCGCCTGGTGATTGATGCCAATTATGAAAATAAACAAATCGCACAATTGATCTGGTCAGGAATTTATCAATATGCTTTTGAAAAAGGTGCTGATGCAATTATTGGCACTTTATCGGTACCACTGCATGATAATATTAGTGATACGAGCAAGTTGATTGCCTATTATAAATCCAGATATATAAGCAACAATACTATCCGGGTTGTTCCATATCAATTATTACCCGGTATGAGTAAAGTTGGCCGCAAATTTTCTACTAAAAAATTTAATGTACCACAAGTTGACTATTTTTTTTCTAAAGGTGTACTGATGTGTGGTGATGCTTATTGGAATAAAGACTTAAATACAGCAGATTTATTTATTCATTATAAAGTTACCAATACACCACAAGTTCCATACTGTATTCATATCAATGAAGTTGAACTAGGCCTTCTTTGTGAGGGATAAATTTGACTGGTATGGTTAAGATTCGATCCGGGTGGTAATAAAAAAGACATTTTATTCAAATCTATAGGGTGATAATTCTGTCACCTATTCAGGCGTTATTATAAAACTCTGACGCAATTAATTTACAGAGTACATTGCTCATAGTATTATTAAACTCACAGAGATTGAAAAACCGGGTGTCAACGACTAAAATTTGACAGGTTCGTCAGCAGTTTTTGAGGGGAATGAACAATGAAACTCTATCTTACCCAACATGGTGAAGCTCATTCCAAAGAGCAGGAACCCTCTCGTCCGCTGACCAATAAAGGCGTTAATGATGTTGAACATATTGGCGAATTTCTCATGCGGGCCGGTATTCAGGTTAACAGAATCATTCATAGCGGAAAATTACGCGCCAAGCAAACGGCAGAACATCTTGGCAACTATATTGCAGAAGATTTAAAACTGGAAACCACAGGTATTATCAACCCTAATGACTCACCTGAAACATTTGCCTGGCAAAGTGGTAGTTGGGAAGATGATACATTAATTGTGGGTCATCTTCCTTTTCTGGCTCGACTGGTTTCTCATTTAATCAATGCTAAAGAAGAGCCCTTGTTGGTTGCCTTCCAACCGGGCAGCATTGTCTGCCTGGAACGCATAGCGGATGAGCGATGGGTCATCAACTGGATGATCAGGCCAGACTTATTTGACTGATGATGTGCAGTTATCATTTCTTCAACCCGGCAATAGATTAAAGTGCTGTTCAAACTGGGGGCAGACCTGTTGGTCATTGTCCATCTTGGATTTATCGGCTTTGTGATACTGGGCGGGTTTATGCTGTTAAAGTGGCGCTGGTTGATTTTCATACATCTTCCAGCGGTCCTCTGGGCGGCATTGCTGGAGTTTCATGGATGGGTATGCCCTTTGACTCCAATGGAACAGTCTTTGCGCCAATTGGGAAATCAGCAGGGTTATACGGGAGGGTTTATCGACCACTATATTTTACCCGTTATCTATCCGCCAGCTCTGGAAGAGGAACTTCAGCTCATACTGGGCGTACTGGTTATTCTCATCAATAGTATTTTTTACCTGTTGATAATCGTGAAATTTCACGGGAACAGCAAAAGGACCGGAAGATAGCGGTTTGTTTTGCAGTTGTGATTATTAGAGCTGATTTTTTATCATTATCTATCTATACTTAAAGTAGAGAGGTTCATAAAAACATATTTGAATCCTGTTGAAGTGAGTATATGTAGGCTGGATTAGCGTAGCGTAATCCGACAATAAGCCTGGCGAAAATTTCGTGTTGAGGCAAAAATTAACCTGACACAAGCTACAATAAAGAGGTTCAGCAAACAGCAGAAGAATTTGTTTGGTTGAAAATTTAAGGAGAAAAACAATGACTTGTAAGCAACTCACACATTTTCTTGATGAGCGGGATGTTAAATACGTCACCATCAACCACTCCAGAGCGTATACTGCACAGGAAATAGCAGAATCAGCTCATGTTTCTGGTAATGATTTTGCAAAAGTGGTGATGATAAAAGCTGATGAAGAAATGACCATGGCAGTTTTACCGGCACCGGATAAGATCGATCTAAAATTACTCAGACAGGCTTTGGGGGTTCGCAGCGTGTTTTTTGCTGATGAAAATGATTTCCAGGATCATTTTCCCGGCTGTGAGGTGGGGGCAATGCCACCCTTTGGAAACCTGTACGGTATACGGGTGATCGCAGCGCAAACACTCTGTGACTGCAAAGTAATCAGTTTTAACAGTGGCCTGCATACTGAAATCATTCAGATGGAATATGAGGATTATATTAAACTGGTGAATCCTGAAATTATGGACTTTACTCATCATATCAGACTGGCTGCATGAACAATGCTTAGACCATCCGCTTGTCTCTGCGGATGGTTTTTTCAACAGATAAATTCTATGCCTATAGTATGGTGAATGTTCAAACACTATGTCTGCAAAACAAACAAAACCATTAAACAAAGAAAAAAACCGCCTTAAATTACGACGCCTGGGAATAGATACCTACCATGAAAATGTCGCCTATCTCCACCGTGAATGCGAACTTTATCGTGCCGAAGGATTTCAGGCACTCACCAAAGTAGAAATCTGTGCCAATGGCAATCGTATTCTGGCTGTACTTAATGTAGTAGATGATAGTAATATCGTATCAACCAGTGAACTGGGATTATCTGAAGAGGCCTATGAGCGTTTATCAGTTAAAGAAGGTCAGTTAGTTAAAGTTGAACATGCTGAGCCGCCGGTTTCCATGGATGCTGTACGGCGTAAAATTGCAGGAGAGCGCTTGAGTATGGATGATTTTGACTCAATTATCAGCGATATTACCGAGAGCCGTTATTCCAAAACTGAAATATCAGCCTTTCTTGTCGCTTTCGGTCAAAGCGGAATGGATCGTGACGAGATTCTTTACCTTACCCGCGCAATGCTACAGTCGGGTGAACAGCTGGACTGGAATGAGCCTCTGGTTGCTGACAAGCATTGTATTGGCGGAATACCTGGAAACCGCACCTCCATGCTGGTGGTTCCCATTGTAGCCGCTCATGGTATGTTAATACCCAAAACATCCAGCCGTGCCATCACTTCTCCTGCCGGTACTTCAGATACTATGGAAGTCTTAGCCAAGGTCAGACTGGAAATTAAGGAATTACATAATATTGTCAGTAAACACCGGGGCTGTCTGGCCTGGGGTGGAACGGCAAATTTATCACCCGCTGATGACATTATGATCTCTGTGGAGCGTCCTTTGGGGATAGATTCCAAAGGACAAATGGTGGCTTCAATTCTTTCCAAGAAACTGGCGGCTGGATCCACACATCTTTTAATCGATATCCCGGTTGGTCCCACGGCAAAAGTTCGCTCCATGCGTGAAGCACAGCATTTAAGAAAGTTATTTGAATTTGTGGGGGATCGACTTGACCTGCATCTGGAAATCATTATTACCGATGGACGGCAACCGATTGGGCGAGGGATTGGCCCGGTACTGGAAGCCCGTGATGTGATGCAGGTACTGCAAAATGATCCGCTTGCTCCTGATGACCTGAGACAAAAATCGCTTCGACTGGCGGGACGTGTACTGGAGTTTGACCCTGATGTCCGTGGTGGGCGAGGGTATGCGATTGCCAGAGATATACTTGACTCGGGTCGAGCTCTGCACAAAATGAATGAGATCATCGACGCTCAGGGAGCACAGCAGCAAAGTTTTTCCCCGGCCTCTTTAACCTGTGAAATTGTTGCCGCAAAGAATGGCGTTGTTACTGCCATTGACAATCTGCGCCTGGCTCGTATTGCCAGTTTTTCCGGCGCTCCTATGAGTAAAGGCGCTGGTGTTGATCTGTTAAAGAAAGTCGGTGATAGTGTACAGAACAATGAGCCGCTATATCGGATTCATGCAGAATTTTCCTCTGATTATAATTTTGCCCGCAATCTGTGCAACCAGGATAATGGTTACTCCATTGGTGTGCCGGAAGACATCCCTAAAGCTTTTGTGGAGTTCTGATGATACTGGGCTTTAAAAACGAGCAAAAACAGATAAAAAATCTGGCTAATGAATTAAACATCGACTGGGACATCATTGCGCTTCATTATTTTCCTGACCATGAGTGTAAATTGACCTTACCGGCCCGGCTTCCGGAGCAGGTCATTTTGTATTGCACTCTGGACAGGCCCAATGAAAAACTTATCCCGCTTATGCTGGCAGCTGATACCGCCCGTGAATGCGGCGCCAGTCGATTAACATTAATTGCTCCTTATCTGTGTTATATGCGTCAGGACAAGGCTTTTCATCCCGGAGAAAGTATCAGTCAGCGGAGTATTGGTCGTTTTTTGGCCGGCTTGTTTGATCGGCTAATCACCGTTGATCCCCATTTGCATCGCATTAAGCATCTGCAGGAGGTCATTCCCGACACTGAAGTGATCACTTTATCCGCCGCAGAACTGATAACCGGGTATATTCAAACCCAGGGATTCAGGCCATTATTATTGGGACCTGATAGTGAATCAGAACAATGGGTGAGCCGCATTGCCGGGCCACTAAAACTAGATTTTGCTATTTGCAGCAAAATTCGGATGGATGACCATCAGGTCACTATTAACCTGCCCGAGGTAGAATTGACCGGGCGACATATTATTCTGGTGGATGATGTTATCAGTAGTGGCGGGACTCTGGCAAATACTGCCCGGCTATGCCTGGCACAAGGTGCACAGCGGGTAGATGTGATGGTCACTCATCCTCTGTTTGCAGCTTCCGCAATGGAACGGCTTAAACGGGCCGGCATCCGGGAAATATGCAGTACAGACAGCATTGTTCATGAAACAAATACACTATCGTTGAGTCGTTTATTAAGCCAGCACCTGTAAACAACACTACTATTCTATACTCTACCGGAAACAACAGGTATGCTAGAATATTAGTTCGCCACTGAATACGCACTAATAAAAGATTAAGGACAGGAGATCACACATGAAAGCAAAAGCTGCTGTAGCCTGGGCACCCAAAAAGCCTTTAGAAATAGAAGTAATTGATGTTGAAGGACCGAAACAAGGTGAGGTTTTACTTAAGGTCATTGCCTCTGGCGTGTGCCATACGGATGCTTTTACTCTGTCAGGTGATGATCCTGAGGGCTCATTTCCCTGCGTACTCGGGCACGAAGGGGGTTGTGAAGTGGTTGAATGCGGCCCTGGCGTCAAGGACTTAAAACCGGGTGACCATGTTATTCCATTGTATATTCCTGAATGCGGCGAATGTGAATACTGCCTGTCCAGCAAAACCAATCTTTGTCAGTCAATTGCAGCAACAGTATGGACTGGTTATATGCCGGATAATACACGCCGTTTTTCTATGAACGGTAAACCAATCTATCACTATATGGGATGCTCGACATTTTCTGAATACACTGTAGTACCGGAAATTGCCCTGGCAAAAATCAACAAGGCAGCCCCACTGGACAAAGTCTGTTTATTAGGTTGTGGTGTAACCACCGGTATTGGTGCTGTAGTGAACACGGCAAAGGTTGAACCTGGTTCAACCGTGGCAGTCTTTGGTCTTGGCGGTATTGGCTTGTCCTGTGTTCAAGGTGCTGTGATGGCGGGTGCAAAGCGCATTATTGGTATTGATATTAATCCCGATAAATTTGAATTTGCCCGACAGCTTGGGGCAACGGATTTTGTCAATCCAGGTGATATTCAAGGCTCATTTGTTGAATACATGCAGGATACCTATAATGGCGGGCCTGATTATTCCTTTGAATGTATTGGTAACACACATGTAATGCGTGATGCGCTTGAATGTACCCATATGGGCTGGGGTGTTTCTACCGTCATTGGTGTGGCTGGCGCTGGTCAAACCATTGAAACCCGTCCGTTTAATCTGGTGGTTGGCCGTACCTGGAAAGGAACCGCATTTGGCGGGGTAAAAGGTCGTACCGAACTGCCGGGTTATGTTGAACGTTATATGGAAGGTAAAATTGAATTGGACACGCTGGTGACTCATACTATGCCGCTGGAAGATATCAACAGGGCATTTGACCTGATGCACCAAGGTGCCAGCATTCGCTCAGTTATTATTTTCTAGGACAATAATGTGAAACAGATTGAATCAATAAAGGAATTCTCCGGATACCTGAACCGCTATGAGCATGAATCGAGCACTTGCAACTGTAAGATGACCTTCTCTGTTTATCTCCCCCCTCAGGCACGGAAAAGCAAAGTCCCCGCAGTCTATTGGCTTTCCGGTCTGACCTGCACTGATGATAATGTCCGCACCAAAGCGGGTGCACAACGTTATGCGTCCGAGCTGGGTATTGCTTTGATAATGCCTGATACCAGCCCAAGAGGTGATGATGTTGCCGATGCTGCGGAGCGCTATGATCTGGGTAAAGGCGCAGGGTTTTATGTCAATGCCACTCAAATGCCATGGGCAAAGCATTATCACCTGTATGACTATGTTACACAGGAATTACCTGCTCTGGTTGAACAGGAACTGCCCATCATACCCGGACAAAAATCAATTACAGGTCATTCCATGGGCGGACATGGTGCGCTTATCTGTGCGTTAAAGGAATCAGGAGCTTATAAATCAGTATCAGCTTTTTCACCCATTAATCATCCTTCCCGGTGTGGCTGGGGAGAAGGCTGCTTTAGTGCCTATCTGGGAGAAAATAAAGAAGACTGGAAAGCGTATGATGCCACAGAGCTGGTGTTGGCTGGCGCAGAAAAAATTCCTCTGCTGATTGATCATGGAACCAGTGATGAGTTTCTTGAAGATCAGTTATACCCGCAAGATTTAATTGATGCCTGCCAGGCAAGGGATTTTCCCATAAACCTGAGAATGCAACAAGGCTATGATCACAGCTATCACTTTATCGCCACATTCATTGGTGAGCATCTAAGCTATCACGCAAAAGCACTAATGAAAAATTAATCTCTGGCGACTCAGAGCAATTCTGGTAGTGTAATGATGGTGATTAAATTAATTCGCTTTATCCTGGCCTTAGTGTTTATATCAATCATTATACTGCCCCTGCTTTTGTTTGCTTTCTCAATCAGTGATATAACTCGGGTGGATGCAGTTCGCAATCCAACTCATTATGACCTGGCACGGGTTAAAGAGATTCTTCAACAGCACGACCCCCGTCAGTTAAGACAGGGTCAGACAGGTTCTTTAAGTTTATCTGAGCAGGATATTAATACTGTCCTGATAACCAGCTTATCTGCACTTGGGAAAGCCAGGGCAAAAACCCGTTTGTATAATGATAGAGTGGTGATTGATTTAAGTTTTAAATTACCTGAAAACAGCTATGCAAAGTACTCTAATCTTTCCCTGAGTTTAAAAAATACTGCACAAGGTTTATTAACGATAGAGCATATCAATTTCGGAACCTTGAGTATTCCCGGCTGGCTTGTTAATCCTGTATGGAATTTATTGCATGAGTATTTTAAACGATATAATGAATACCACCGATTGACAGACGCTGTGCAAATGATTTATATAAACCAGAGGCAATTGAGTTTTGTCTATAAGGCGGACTGGGAAGCAATTAAACAACTCAAACAGCGTGGTCAGGAATTTTTACTGAGTGAAAATGAACAAAAAAGGATCCGGTTATACCAGCACAAACTGTTTCAAATCAACAATGAACTGAGACAAAAATACACTAAGGGAAAGCACTATAAAAAGCGTATCAGTCTATCAGAAGTATTGCAGCCGATGTTTCAGTTGGCACTAAAGCGTTCTTCTCAGGTCCAGAAGCTGACAGATCAGCCTGTAATTAAAACCACTGCCATTGCAGAAAACAAGGCGCTTTTATTTGTGCTGGCCATGTACGCTGCAGGTAAAAATATTGATGTGATTTTGGGTCAATCCGTTGCTAATCAGTCAATTCATCGATATAACATGGTCAAACCCAGCTTACGCAATCGAGTGGATTTGATGCAGCATTTCAGTGTTTCTGCTTTTCTTGCCGCAGCGACAGGAGATGCCCTTGCTCTGGCAACCGGTTTGTTTAAGGAGGTCTCTGATGCCAAAGGGGGCAGTGGTTTCAGCTTTGCTGATCTGGCGGCTGATCGCGCCGGAGTGCAATTTGGCACCATAGCCGTTGCCTCAGAATCAAGTGCCCAATTCCTACAACGAAAAATGTCAATAATTATCGATGAGGATGATTATATGCCAGACATTAATAATCTGCCTGAAGGATTACATCAAGCCTCATTTAAACGCCGCTTTGGTACTACGGAAAGTGCAAGGTACAAAAAAATGCAGCATGAACTGGACAGGCGTATTGGTCTATGTCGATTATATAAGCAGTAGTTAATACCAGCGTTTGAGCCCGGCTTGCTCTAAACCATAAGACTCTGCGTTGTATCCATGCTGAGTATGACAGGTTATCTGAATTACGATACGATACTGTCTAATGATCTCTGGGACAGGAAGACAATCAATGTCGGGGTACGTGTCGATTTCTAGAGCATATCAATAGTACTGGTGCAATGCTTTGTGTACACAAGTCTTTTTTGTACTGCATTAATGGTTCAGGATTCAGTGGAGCTTATGACTTATTTAAGGACATCCTTTCAATAATCATACCCTGAACTAGGGCACCTGAGATGATATAAATCACCAGTAGTATGGTAAAGGCATAACCGAAATAACTGACCATCAGGGGCAGCCAGGGCAATTTGATTGCCCTGGCGTATAAAAATGTCACAAGCAAACCATCCCTGACGTTCTGCTCTCTTAAATTCGCCAGCATCTGATACCAGATAAAAGAAGAACCATGACTCAGTATACCTCCGACCACTGCTATAGCCCATCCTTTAATGCTACTTTGCCTGCCCAGAAGTTTAGCAATTCTTTTCGCACTCATTAATGCGCTGAAT
>CBDTVA010000050.1:0-12216 GCA_965363935.1 uncultured Gammaproteobacteria bacterium
TGGTCGGGCCGAGCAAATCCTTAAGGAAAATGTTGACAAACTGCACAGCATGACCGCAGCCTTGATGAAATACGAAACCATAGATCGCGATCAGATTGATGATGTTATGGCTGGTAAGGATCCTCGTGAACCTAAGGGCTGGTCTGATATTGATCCTTCCGATCCAGAAGATGGCTCTGGTGTAAGCATTGATAAAACGGCTGAAAAAAAGCAGGACAGCGACAAGAAGGATAGTGCAGATGATGCTGATAAATCCCTTGGGGGGACTGCTGATCAGCACTAGCCTTTCAAGACGCAGGCCCTGCTGCTAAAACTCCTGACCCGGATAGCGGGTATTACCCCCACTAGATAGCTCTGATAACCCTTATAGGGTTATCAGCAGCTTTAAATCTACCTATGACCATAAATTCAATTCAATGTGCCGATCACCAGCTCAGTATCGAGTCTCCCGTGATAATGGGTGTATTAAATATCACTCCTGATTCATTTTCCGATGGTGGTTTATACCTTAATACTGAATCGGCCCTGCGCCAGGCGGAAAAGATGGTGGCTGAAGGTGCTGCAATCATTGATGTCGGGGGTGAGTCAACCAGACCAGGAGCTCAGGCCGTCACAGAGGCCGAGGAGCTGGACAGGGTTATTCCGGTCATTGAAAAATTGCACCGGGAACTGGGTGCCATCATTTCCGTGGATACCAGCAAAGCGCAGGTCATAAGTGAGGCAGCCAAAGCCGGTGCCGGACTTATCAATGATGTCATGGCATTGCGTGGTGACGGTGTCCTCAGTGCTGCCCGGGACAGTGGCTTACCAGTATGCCTGATGCATATGCAGGGCAAACCCAGAAGCATGCAGGCAAGCCCTCAGTACCACGATGTGGTGACAGAGGTAAAATCTTTTTTACAACAACAGGCTGAACGATGTATTGCTCAGGGAATTGGTAAAGAACAAATCATCATTGATCCCGGATTTGGCTTTGGTAAGACATTAGATCATAATATCAGCCTGTTCAGGCATCTTGAGGTGCTTAAAGAACTGGGCTATCCTGTTTTAATTGGCGCTTCACGCAAGTCCATGCTGGGACAAATCACTGGCAAAGACGTGCAGGATCGTCTGGCTGGCAGCCTGGCTTTGGCTACTGTGGCAGTTATTAAGGGAGCTGCAATTATCAGAGCACATGATGTGGCCGAGACTGTGGATGCTGTCAAAATAGCCCATACCCTGATGTAGCAGAAGGCGGGACCTTAACTAAGGCAGGAACTTAACGTGGTGAACGAGAACAACGTGAAAAAGAAATATTTTGGTACTGACGGAATTCGCGGTACAGTAGGCAAAAGCCCTATGACCGCTGACTTTATTCTCAAACTGGGCTGGGCTGCCGGCAGGGTTCTGGCCAAGCAGGGTCGAGGTAAGGCCGTCATAGGTAAAGATACACGCATCTCTGGATATATGTATGAATCGGCCCTGGAAGCCGGACTTTCAGCGGCCGGGATTGACTGCCTGCTGACCGGCCCCATGCCAACACCGGGTATTGCCTACCTGACCCGGACAATGAGTGCACAATTGGGTATCGTTATCAGCGCTTCTCATAATCCTTATTATGACAATGGCATTAAATTTTTCTCCGCTGACGGCACAAAGCTTTCTGATGAAATTGAGCAGGCCATTGAGGCTGAACTCGAAAATGAAATGGTCACGGTTGATTCGTCGGAATTAGGCAAGGCTCAGCGAATTAAAGATGCATCCGGTCGTTATATAGAATATTGCAAGAGCACCTCACCCTTTTTTATGAATTTGGCCGGTTTAAAGATCATTATTGATACTGCTAATGGTGCCGCTTATCAGATTGCGCCCAGCGTGTTTAAGGAACTGGGCGCCGAAGTGATTGCCATAGGCAATGAGCCAGATGGTTTGAATATTAATAAAAATGTTGGTTCGACGTATCCGGAAACCTTACAGCAGGCGGTCCTGCAGCACCAGGCTGATCTGGGCATTGCTCTGGACGGAGATGCAGACAGGGTATTGATGATTGATCACCAGGGTGAGATTGTTGATGGTGATGAATTACTCTTTATTATTGCCATGGCACGGAAAAATCATCAGGACAACGATGATTATGGTGTGGTTGGTACTCTGATGAGTAACCTCGGCATGGAGGTGGCACTCAAAGAAGCCGGTCTTGGTTTTGTCCGTGCTGATGTCGGTGACCGCTATGTTATGGAAGAGCTGAACAACAAGGGCTGGAGCATTGGCGGTGAATCTTCGGGTCATATTATCTGCCTGGATCGAACCACCACTGGTGATGGTATTGTCTCCGCACTGCAGGTGCTGGCTGCTATGTCCGGCAGCGGAGAAACGCTGCATGAATTGAAAAAAGGCATGGAAAAATACCCGCAGCATATGATTAATGTCAGGATCAAGGAGAAGGTTGATCCCTTTAGTTCTGAGCTGGTGGTAAAAGCCGTTGAAGACGCGGAGCAGAGACTGGCAGATAACGGTCGGGTATTATTAAGAGCTTCCGGCACAGAGCCTTTAATACGGGTTATGATTGAAGGTTCAGATGAGCAGCAGGTGTTGAAAGAAGTTGAAGAACTGGCCAGAGTGGTTGAACAGGCCTTTAGTTAATTTGATAAATAATGATATTTTACTGCCCGGATAATTGATTTATCAGGGCAGTAAAGGTATCATTCTGCGCTGGATAAAAAAGTAGGGAAAAACGATGCGTACACCATTAATAGCCGGTAACTGGAAAATGAATGGCTCCAGAGAGAGCGTAAAAGAATTAATCAACGGTGTAGTTGAAGGTGCAAAATCCTTGACTGGTGTTGAGATTGCAGTTTGTCCTCCCTTTATTTACATCCCTGATGTCGCTGCAGCCACGGCTGGCAGTAATGTAGGCGTAGGTTCTCAAGATGCATGCACTGAACTGAAGGGTGCATTCACTGGTGAAACATCCATTGAAATGATCAAAGATTTTGCCTGCAAATACGCAATTGTAGGTCACTCGGAACGGCGCACGCTTTATGGTGAAAACGATGAAGTCGTTGCTGATAAGTTTTCTGTGGTAAAAAAAGCGGGCGTGACACCCATCTTCTGTATTGGTGAAACCCTGGAGGAACGCGAACAGGGTATTACCGAGCAAGTCTGTGCCCGTCAAATTGATGCAGTGTTTGCTGCTGAAGGTGATAATGCTTTTGCCGGTTCGGTTGTAGCTTATGAACCAGTCTGGGCCATTGGCACCGGTAAAACTGCAACACCTGAACAAGCACAGGCAGTGCACACCTTTATTCGTCAGCACCTGGCCAAGCATAATGCTGATGTGGCTGAAAAAGTGCAGATTTTATATGGCGGCAGTATGAATCCCGCTAATGCAGAAGAATTAATGGGTCAGTCTGACATCGATGGTGGTCTGATCGGTGGTGCCTCCCTGAAAACGGAAGATTTTCTGGCTGTATGCCAGGCAGGTCAATAGCTTTATTCGGGCGCTATTAGAAGTAAGCGTGTTTGAATAATATAATACAACGATAAACCTACTGATAAAGAACAAAGATTATGGAAACAGTAATACTGGCAGTTCACATTGTCATAGCACTTACACTGATTGGCCTGATTCTGATTCAACAGGGCAAAGGCGCTGACGCAGGTGCCGCTTTTGGCGGTGGAGGAGGTGGTGGTGGTGCCTCTGCATCGGTGTTTGGCAGCCAGGGATCCGGTAACTTTTTATCCAAAACAACTGCTGTCCTGGCAACCGTCTTCTTTGTAACCAGTTTATTTTTATCTTACCTGTCCGGCCAGGTTTCAGCGGAAAAAACAGAATCAGTGGAGGTTTCCAACCGGGTTGAGCAGATACAGTCTGAAGACAAGCCGGCCTTGCCAGTTTCTGGCGGTGCACCGGCAGAAACAACGGACAAACCGGCATTACCAGCGGAATAAATCAGCTCTATCTGAGCTGAAGATTTTTCGTTTTTTTACAACCCATGCTAGTGAAAAGTACTGAAGAACAGAGTTCGCCGATGTGGTGGAATTGGTAGACACGCTATCTTGAGGGGGTAGTGGCGCAAGCCGTGCCGGTTCGATTCCGGCCATCGGCACCAAAATTTAACTTTTGTTGACCAGCAAAAGCTGAATGCGAACCAAATGAAAAGTCACTGCAAGGGGCTTTTCATAAGATTAAATTTGGTATAAAGTGTAGCTTAATATTATGCTGCAAAACGCTGACAACGAATTAATTTAGCTATCAGAAAAAAGTTAAATTGATTGCAGACATAATCAAAATAATATTAGTGTCCGGATGTATCCGGATTGAGTAAGGAGCGCTAATATGCTTGAAAACTACCTTCCCGTGTTGATTTTTATGGGAGTTGGGCTTTTGGTTGGAATTGGGATGACCGCAGCTGGTCTTATTTTATCGCCGCATAGACCAGACAGAGAAAAAAACTCGCCTTATGAATGTGGCTTCGAAGCCTTTGAAGACGCGCGCTTGAAATTTGACGTGCGTTATTATCTGGTGGCCATTCTATTTATTATTTTTGATTTGGAAATAGCGTTTCTGTTCCCATGGGCCGTTGTGCTGGATGAAATTGGCACCTTTGGATTGATTGCCATGGCAATCTTTCTTGGCTTGCTGGTTGTCGGCTTTATCTACGAGTGGAAAAAGGGTGCACTTGAATGGGAATAGAGGGTATTTTAGAAGAAGGGGTTATCACCACTACTGCTGATAAACTGATCAATTGGGCAAGAACCGGCTCTATGTGGCCTATGACCTTTGGTTTGGCCTGCTGTGCGGTAGAAATGATGCAGGCAGGTGCGTCACGCTATGATCTGGACCGCTTTGGAATCGTCTTTCGACCCAGTCCCAGACAATCGGATGTGATGGTTGTTGCTGGTACCCTGGTAAACAAAATGGCTCCGGCACTGCGCAAGGTCTATGACCAGATGGCAGAACCACGTTGGGTTATTTCCATGGGCTCATGTGCTAATGGCGGTGGTTACTACCATTATTCCTATGCAGTGGTCAGAGGCTGTGACAGAGTGGTTCCGGTCGATATTTATGTGCCGGGTTGTCCACCTACTGCAGAAGCACTTTTGTACGGAATTATCCAGCTACAAAACAAAATCAAACGCACCAATACTATCGCACGATAAATCGATACTGACTCATTGATAGTAAAAGACTATCCCTGTAGAGAGCCATAGAGAGAGCACGCTGAATGTCGCAATATTACTCTGAACTATCTGACAAAATAACCAGTAAATTGGCCAGCGTTGAAACAATTCTGGCCAAGGTTGCCTACAAAGAACTTACCATCGAAGTGAGTAAAGAAAACCTCGTGCAAATCTGTCAATTATTGCGCGATGATCAAGAGCTGGCTTTTGATACGGTTATTGATATTTGTGGTGTAGATTATAGTACCTATGAAGGTTCTTCTGATGAATCTAAGAATCTTAAAAAGAACCTGAAAAGTCGTTTTGCCTCGGTCTACCATCTCCTGTCTGTGACCAACAACCATCGTATCCGCATCAAAACCTGGCTGGATGATGATTTTCCCATGGTGGATTCTGTTGTAGGGATCTGGAGCGGTGCTGACTGGTTTGAACGGGAAGCATTTGATTTGTTGGGTATTATTTACTCGGGGCACCCTGATTTACGGCGCATTCTAACCGACTACGGTTTTATCGGCCATCCGCTGCGCAAGGATTTCCCTCTGGTGGGGCAGGTCGAAATGCGTTATGACGCCAATAAACAGCGTGTCATCTATGAGCCGGTTACAATAGAAGAACGGGTAGTTATCCCGAGAATTATCAGAGACGATAATCGTTATGCGGAACAAGAAAACGGGGAAGAAGTTTAATGTCTGAAATTCAGAACTATACCCTTAATTTCGGTCCTCAGCATCCTGCTGCTCACGGGGTGCTGCGTCTGGTACTGGAACTGGATGGCGAAGTCATCCAGAGAGCAGATCCTCATATCGGTTTATTGCACCGGGGCACCGAAAAACTGGCAGAGAGCCGAATTTACAATCAAAACATTGGTTACATGGACCGCCTGGACTATGTTTCCATGATGTGTAATGAACATGCCTACTGCATGACCATTGAAAAGTTGCTGGAAATAGAAGTACCAGAACGTGCACAATATATACGGGTTATGTTTGATGAAATAACGCGTATTCTAAATCACCTGATGTGGCTTGGCACCCATGCCCTGGATGTTGGGGCTATGACCATGTTCCTGTACTGTTTCCGGGAACGGGAGGACCTGTTGGATGCCTATGAAGCGGTTTCCGGTGCCCGTATGCATGCTGGCTACTACCGTCCGGGTGGAGTTTACCGTGATTTACCGGACAGTATGCCTCAATATCAGGCATCTCAATGGCATTCCCAACCCGAAGTAAATGAACAGAACAAAAACCGCCAGGGTTCCCTGCTGGACTTTCTGCAAGATTTTACCAATCGTTTTGAAGGTTATGTCGATGAATATGAGACTTTATTGACCAATAACCGCATCTGGAAACAGAGAACAGTGGACATTGGTTGTGTCACGGCAGAAAAAGCAAAAGAGCTGGGGTTGACCGGACCCATGCTGCGGGCGTCAGGTGTTGCCTGGGATTTGAGAAAAATGCAGCCCTATGAAGTTTATGATAAACTCGATTTTGATATTCCGGTGGGCACAAATGGCGATAGCTATGACCGTTATGTCGTACGCGTTGAAGAAATGCGTCAGTCCAACCATATAATCAAACAGTGCATTGACTGGCTGCAAAAAAATCCCGGCTCGGTCATGCATGAAGATCATAAACTGACCATGCCGGATCGCATGGACATGAAAGAAGATATGGAAGGTTTAATCCATCACTTTAAACATTTTACAGAAGGCTATAGCGTACCAGAAGGTGAAGCTTATAGTGCGGTAGAACATCCAAAAGGAGAGTTTGGCACTTATATAGTGTCTGACGGAGCAAATAAACCTTATCGTTTAAAAATCAGAGCGCCAGGCTTTGCGCATCTTTCGGCAATCAATTACCTGGTAAAAGGCCACATGCTGGCTGATGTTGTCACGGTAATTGGTACACTGGATATTGTTTTCGGGGAGATCGACAGATAATGCCTCAAGCGAAGAGCGAACTCATTGAACCATCGTCACGGGAAGAAATTGATCACTGGGTTGCGAAATATCCATCGGAGCAAAAACAATCTGCCGTTATGGCGGCATTGAGCATCGTGCAGGATCAAAATGGCGGCTGGTTAACCACTGAATTGATGGATGCCGTAGCCCAGTATCTGGATATGGATAAAATCCATGTCTATGAAGTGGCCACCTTTTATTCCATGTATGAACACAAACCAGTGGGCAAACATAAAATCTGTGTCTGTACCAATATTTCCTGTATGGTCTGTGGTTCAGGTGAAGTGGTTAACCACCTGGAAGATAAATTGAATATTAAACTGGGTGAAACTACAGAAGATAAACGTTTCACTCTGAAAGAAGTTGAATGTCTTGGCGCCTGTTCCGGTGCACCTATGCTACAGATAGGTGAAAATTATTATGAAAACCTGGACCCGAATAAAATTGATAAGATTTTAGACAGCCTGGACTAGCAGCTCGTCTTTATGAAGTATATGCCTACTTGCGGAGTATCGAATGGCAAACGAAGTTTGTTTTAGAACATTGCATCTTGATGAACCATGGACACTAAAATCCTATCTCAGTGTCGGTGGTTATGAATCGCTGAAAAAAATTCTCACAGAGAAGATCCCTCCAGAAAATATTATTGAAGAGGTTAAAACCTCGGCTTTGAGAGGTCGTGGTGGTGCAGGATTTCCCACAGGTCTGAAATGGAGCTTTATGCCGCGTCAGGCAAAAGGTGAAAAATACATTGTCTGTAATTCGGACGAGGGCGAGCCGGGTACCTGTAAAGACCGTGATATTTTGCGTTATAATCCACATCAATTAATTGAAGGTATGGCCATTGCAGCCTATTGTATTGGTGCTGAAACAGGTTACAATTATATTCGCGGTGAATTCTGGGAACCCTACATCCGCTTTGACAACGCCCTGAAAGAAGCACGGGAAGCAGGCTATTTAGGCAACAATCTTTTTGGTTCTGATTTTAATTTTGAGCTGCATTCCCATCTGGGTGGCGGTGCTTATATTTGCGGAGAAGAAACTGCCTTACTGGAATCCAT
The DNA here is from genome assembly GCA_965363935.1 of uncultured Gammaproteobacteria bacterium. Classification (GTDB taxonomy): domain Bacteria; phylum Pseudomonadota; class Gammaproteobacteria; order GRL18; family GRL18; genus CBDTVA01. The sequence goes on from CBDTVA010000050.1 coordinate 8,185, forward strand.
TGAAGGCAAAAAAGGTCAACCTCGCTTTAAACCGCCATTTCCTGCCAGTTACGGGCTTTATGGTAAGCCGACAACCATTAACAATACTGAAACCCTGGCCTCCATTCCGGTCATTGTGGAAAAAGGCGGTCAATGGTTTCTGGAACAGGGTAAACCCAATAACGGTGGTACAAAGATTTTCTCGATGTCTGGTAACATCAAACGTCCCGGGAATTATGAAATTGCCATGGGGACACCCTTTTCAGAATTATTGCAAATGTGCGGTGGTATGAAAGATGGTTATTCGTTAAAAGCCGTTATACCGGGTGGCAGCTCCTCTCCGGTGATTCCCGGTGAGCAAATGATGGATACCAACATGGATTATGATGATATCCGTGATGCCGGATCAATGCTGGGTTCAGGTGCTGTGATTATTCTGGATGATCAGGTCTGTATGGTGAATGCTCTGGCGCGTTTATCGCATTTTTATATGGAAGAATCCTGTGGTCAGTGTACTCCATGCCGTGAAGGTACTGGTTGGTTGTCCCGGGTTGTGCATCGTATTGAACATGGTCAGGGCCGTCAGGAAGATATTGATTTGCTGGACGATGTTGCGGGCGATATAGTCGGACGCACTATTTGTGCTCTGGGTGAAGCGGCAGCCTTGCCGGTTAAAGGCTTTATCAAACATTATCGTGACGAATTTCAGTATCATATCGATCACAAAAAATGCATGGTTGGCCCTGTCAGCAGATAGTTTTTTGTTGCCGTGGACATTTTTTATGGCAGCAAACTAACCAGGTGATTTAACTAAACTTTTTATTTAAAACTTTTTATTTAAAAGAATGATTGACGAGTATTTAATATGGTAACTATTGAAATTAACGGTAAAAAGGTTCAGGCCGAGCAGGATCAGATGCTTATAGAAGCTGCTGATAAAGCTGGTATTGCCATACCCCGTTTTTGTTATCATAAGCATCTGTCCGTTGCAGCAAATTGCCGTATGTGTCTGGTTGAAGTGGAAAAAGCTCCTAAACCTCTTCCTGCCTGTGCCACTCCCGTAACGGAGGGTATGGTGGTCAGCACCAATTCAACCAAAGCGCTGGCGGCACAAAAATCTGTGATGGAATTTTTACTGATTAATCATCCTCTGGATTGCCCGATTTGTGACCAGGGCGGTGAATGTGATTTGCAGGATTTTTCAATTGGCTATGGTGCTGATAAGACCCGCTACGCAGAAGTCAAACGGGTGGTCAGAGATAAAGATATTGGTCCTCTTATTGCTACAGAGCTGACCCGCTGTATTCATTGTACCCGTTGCGTCCGTTTTGGCCAGGAAATTGCCGGGATGCGCGAGCTGGGTGCCACCGGTCGTGGTGAATGGATGGAAATTGGTACCTATATAGAAAAAAGCCTTACCTCAGAACTGTCCGGCAATATTATTGATCTCTGTCCTGTCGGTGCCCTGACGTCAAAAGTGTATCGTTTTTCTGCACGAGTCTGGGAAATGGCCAGCAACGATAGTGTAGGTGCACACGATTGTATCGGTTCCAACTGTAATATACAGACTAAAGACGGACAGGTTAAGCGGGTTATAGCCCGTGAAAATGAGGCGATTAATGATACCTGGATTTCGGACCGTGATCGCTATAGTTACGAAGGTTTACAAAGTGATGAACGTCTGGCCAAACCACTGATTAAACAGGATGGACAATGGCAGGAAGCCAGTTGGGATGATGCCTTACAATTTACAGTGAATGGTTTGAAGCAAATAGATGACCACAGCCAAATTGGTGCAGTGTGTTCACCTTCAGCTACTACAGAAGAAATGTTTCTGCTGCAGAAATTAATGCGTGGTATTGGCAGTCATAATATAGACCATCGCCTGCGTCAGACTGACTTTAGCGGACAATCTCAGGACCCTCTTTTTTTAGGGCTGGGTATGAAGGTCTCCGATGTGGCCAGGCAGCAGGCGGGCTTACTTATCGGCTCTAACGTACGCAAAGAGCAGCCTATTATGGGCCATCATTTAAGACAGGCAACTCTGAAGGGTGCCAGTATTTCCTTTGTCAATCCCGTCAGCTTTGATTTTAATTTTAAGGTGGCTCATGAATTTGCCGTTCCGCCTGCACAAATGTTCAAGGAATTAAAAATACTGGCAAAAGCAGCAATGGAGCAAACTGAAGCTGCTGCGCCGTCCGGACTTGCTGCCCTGGTTGCTTCCGTCAAAGTGACTGAAGAGCACCAGGCCTGTATTAATGAACTGTCTGATGCTGAACACTCTAGCGTGATTATGGGCACTATTGCCCAGTCAATGCCCAATTATGCGGCCATGCGCATGCTGGCTTCTTATATCGCCAGTGCGACAAATTCAACCTTCGGCTACCTTACACCGGGCGCTAATAGCAGTGGCGCTTATTTATCCGGTTTATTACCATTTTGTGGTCCGGCCAGTCAGCAGGTGTCTGATGGCCTGGATACACAGGCTATGTTCGACGAAGGGCTCAAGGCTTATATTCTTTACGGCATTGAACCGGAGCTGGATTTGGAAAACCCGGTCCGGGCAAGCCACGCACTGTCCAATGCTGATTTTGTCGTTTCTATGTCGTCCTATGTGACAGATGCTCTGAAGGACAGTGCTGATGTCATATTACCTGTTGCAGCAATCACAGAATCATCCGGCACATTGATAAATGCGGACGGCACCTGGCAGAGCTTTAACGCGGTCAGTAAAGCCAGAGGCCAGTCAAAACCAGGCTGGAAAATACTGCGCGTTATGGGTAATCTGTTTGATGTTGATGGTTTTGAGTATCAAAGCTCTGATGAAGTTATCAGGGAACTGCAATCGCTGCTGGGTGAAAAAGCGGCTGTTCAGGATAATCAGATAGAATGGTTGTGCCCGGAAAATATCAGTGCACAAAACTCAGACATACAGAGAATTGCTGAATTACCCATCTACTGTGTTGATGCAGTGACCCGTCGAGCTACAGCCCTGCATAAAACCCAGGATGGTGAGATGGCGTATTTTGCAAAAATCAATAATGCCCTGGCGAAAAAACTCCAGCTGCAAGATGCACAACAGGTGAGCGCAAAACAGGGTGACAATGCAACTGATATTACTATCAGTATAGATGATAGAATTACAGATAATTGTGTTTATCTGCCTGCAGGTATCGCTGCTGCGGCATCACTGGGCGGCGGGTTTGACACAATTGAATTAATAGCGACAAGCGCAGCCAAATAAACGGAGCAAATGCTGGTGGACCTGATTTTATCCATTTATGAAATACCGGTTATAAATATACTCGTCAAGATCATAGTGATCCTGGTGCCGCTATTATTGACCGTAGCTTATTTTACTTATGCGGAACGCAAAATAATCGGCTATATGCAGGCTCGTATTGGACCAAACCGAGTCGGCCCAAGGGGCTGGCTGCAACCAATTGCAGATGCCATGAAGCTGATGTTTAAAGAAATTATTTTTCCTTCCGGAGCGAATAAAATTCTCTTTACCATTGCTCCAACACTTACCATTGCCACGGCTCTGGCAGCCTGGGCGGTTATCCCGTTTGGTGCGGAAATGGTGCTGGCGGATATTAATGTTGCCCTGTTGTATATACTTGCCATGACATCAGTGGGTGTTTATGGTGTGATTCTGGCGGGCTGGTCTTCCAATTCAAAATACGCCATTATGAGTACCCTGAGAACTGCAGCGCAAGTGGTCTCCTATGAAATAGCCATGGGCTTTGCTCTGGTTGGCGTCGTTATGGCTGCCAGAAGTCTGAATATTGGCGATATTGTTATGGGGCAAAGCGGCAGTATCTGGGGCTGGTATATGTGGCCTTTATTGCCCATGTTTGTGATTTATTTTCTCTCGGGTGTGGCTGAAACGAATCGTGCGCCATTTGATGTGGCGGAAGGCGAGTCAGAAATTGTTGCCGGTTTCCACGTTGAATATTCCGGTATCCTGTTTGCCATTTTCTTCCTGGCTGAATACGCCAATATGATCCTGATTTCCATTCTGGCGGCTCTATTGTTTATGGGAGGCTGGTT
>CBDTVA010000051.1:0-11970 GCA_965363935.1 uncultured Gammaproteobacteria bacterium
TAATCCCCTATTTTAAAGTTTTTAAATGTTTAAGTCAAAAACTTTGCTTCTAAAATAGCCTTTAAGTTGACTAAATCAGCTTTTTATTAGCAACTTGTTCCTATAAGACTTAATTTTAATAGATACTCATGTTAATGTATGCTATTGATAAAATTCCTGAAGATACAAAACTAAGGATTATCTGTGATAAAAAAAATACTCATTGCTAATCGAGGTGAAATTGCAGTTCGACTGGTTCGAGCCTGTGCTGAAATGGGCATCACTTCTGTGGCGGTTTATGCAGAAGCGGACCGCAACGCGCTGCATGTAAAAAAAGCCGATGAAGCCTATTGCCTGGGTCCCGATCCCGTGGGCGGCTACCTCAATGCTCACCGACTGGTCAATGTTGCTCTGGCATCCGGTTGCGATGCCATTCACCCGGGCTATGGTTTTTTATCTGAGAATCCCCTGTTTGCCCGAATTTGTGAACGCCGAAATATCAAATTTATCGGTCCTCATTCCGATGTCATCGAGAAGCTGGGCAATAAAACCCAGGCAAGAAAAACCATGATTGAAGCAGGAGTACCGGTGACGCCAGGCAGCGCTGGCAATCTGGCTGATATCAATGAAGCTCTGGAAGTCGCACAGGGCATCGGTTACCCGGTTATGCTTAAAGCCACTTCCGGCGGCGGCGGACGGGGCATTCGGTTATGTAATAACAAAACGGAATTAAAAAATAATTTTCCCAGAGTGATTTCGGAAGCCAGCAAAGCCTTTGGCTCTGCTGACGTGTTTATGGAAAAATGTGTTGTCAATCCAAAGCACATCGAAGTACAAATTCTGGCTGATGAGCACGGTAATACCATCCATTTGTTTGAACGTGACTGTTCCATACAACGCCGTCATCAAAAACTAATTGAAATTGCTCCTTCGCCGCAACTCAATGACGAACAACGTAATTATATTGGCAATCTGGCGGTCAAAGCAGCCAAAGCCGCGGGCTATACCAATGCCGGGACGGTTGAATTTCTCATGGACACAGATGATAAATTCTATTTTATGGAAGTCAACACCCGTCTGCAGGTCGAACACACGATAACTGAGCAGATTACCGGTATTGACATCGTTCAGGAACAGTTTCGTATTGCCAGCGGGCATCACTTACGTTTCCGACAGGAAGAGGTACAAATTCGGGGCTATGCAATGGAGTTTCGCATTAATGCCGAAGATCCCAAGAATGATTTTTTGCCCAGTTATGGTCGCATTACCCGCTACCTTTCCCCAGGAGGCCCTGGTGTCCGTATCGATGCTGCCATCTACACCGGATATATTATTCCGCCTTATTATGATTCTATGTGTGCCAAACTGATTGTCTGGGCTTTACAATGGGATGAGGTCATACAACGTTCCAAAAGAGCACTGAAAGATATGGGTGTATACGGTGTAAAAACCACCATTCCCTATCAATATGCCATATTAAATTCAGAGGATTTTATCAGCGGCAGATTTGACACCAGTTTTGTTGAAGAGCACCCGGAATTAATCAATTACTCCGTTAAATGCTCAAAACAGCATTTGGCTATAGCATTTGCCGCTGCCATTGCAGCACACCAGGGAATGTAGAATAAACTGCAAGTATTAACAATATCTTATTGTTATAAAACAATATTTACTTTATCTTTGTTCTTAAAAAGTTTAATTACAGGACAACACAATGACAAAAACACGAGTCACTGAAACGGTATTAAGGGATGGGCATCAATCGCTTATTGCCACCCGCATGCGCACCGAAGACATGCTGCCGATTTGTGACAAGCTCGATAAAATTGGTTTCTGGTCACTTGAGGTCTGGGGCGGCGCAACCTTTGACAGCTGTATTCGTTTTCTTAAAGAAGATCCCTGGGAGCGCCTGACTCTATTGAAACAGGCGCTTCCCAATACTCCTTTACAGATGTTACTCAGAGGACAAAACCTTCTCGGCTACCGCCATTATTCGGATGATGTGGTCAAGAAATTTGTGAAATTATCGGCTCAAAACGGCATTGATGTGTTCCGTGTGTTTGATGCAATGAATGATATTCGCAATCTTAAATCTTCTATCAATGCAGTGAAAAAAAATGGCAAGCACGCCCAGGGGGCTATTTCTTACACCACCAGTCCGGTGCATAATAATACAATTTTTGTCAAAATGGCGAAACAGATGCAAAAAATGGGTTGTGATTCCATTGTTATTAAAGATATGGCCGGCCTGCTAACTCCTTATAACACTTCAGAACTGGTCAAGGCACTGGTTGATGCACTGGAAATACCAGTACATATTCATTCACATGCCACCGCCGGACTGGCATCAATGTGTCAATTAAAAGCACTTGAAGCAGGTTGCAGCGGAATTGATACGGCAATTTCATCTTTTGCTGAAGGCACCAGTCACCCGACAACCGAGAGCATGGTTGCTGCACTGCACCATACCCCATATGACACCAAGCTGGATTTACCCGCTCTGCAGGAAATAGGCATGTATTTCTATCAGGTGCGGAAAAAATATCATCAGTTTGAAAGTGAATTTACCGGATTGGATACCCGGGTACAGGTTAATCAGGTACCTGGCGGGATGATTTCCAATCTATCCAACCAGCTAAAGGATCAAGGTGAACTCACCCGTATGAATGATGTACTGGATGAAATTCCCAAAGTTCGTGCCGAACTGGGTTATCCTCCACTGGTTACACCAACGTCACAAATCGTCGGCACTCAGGCTGTACTCAATGTTTTGACCGGTGAACGCTATAAAACCATCACCAATGAAGTTAAATTGTATTTGCAGGGAAAATACGGCAAAGCACCTGGTAAAATAAACAAAAAAATTCAGCAATTGGCCATTGGCAATGAAGATGTTATTGATTGTCGCCCGGCTGATTTGCTCAAACCTGAGCTTGCCCGACTAAAATCTGAAATTGGTGTACTGGCCAAATCCAGCGAAGATGTGATTACTTATGCCATGTTCCCGGATATCGGCAAGGATTTTCTCGAACAGCGTGCCGCAAATACACTGACACCTGAACATCTGGAACCCTTTGGTGAAAAAGAAGTGGTACGCAACAATGCGCCCACAGAATTTTTAATCACCCTGCACGGCGAAGAATATCATATCAAAGTAACCGGTACCGGCCACCCGAGCCAGGAAAGCCGCCCATTTTATATGACACTGGATGGCATCCCTGAAGAAGTGCAGGTGGAAATCCTCTCTGAAATTGACCTGTCACCTCAGGGCGGCACAACTTCAGGATCAGGAAAAAGCAGTAAACACCCTAAAGCGTCTAAGCCTGGTCATGTTACCACCTCCATGCCCGGAGTCATTGTCGAAGTATTGGTTAAAGTGGATGATGAAGTAGAAGCAGGTACACCAGTGATTATCACTGAAGCCATGAAAATGGAAACTGAAATTCAGGCACCTATATCCGGTAAGGTAAGTGAGGTCTATGTCAGCAAAGGTGACGCTGTTAATCCTGATGAAATTTTAATCGCTATTGATTAAAGCAGGCAAAATTAAAAATTTTAAAATATCTAATCTGAGTAATTATTTTTAAGAGGAAGTTAATTATGGATATGAGTGAGCTATTAAAAATGGGCGCTACAGCCTTTATCAAAAGTAAAATGAGTGGTGACTCCGGCAGCAACCTCGATCCTGGCGCCCTCACGTCTGCATTATCGAGTTTAATCGGAGGCAATGGTGATTTTGACATTGCTGGCCTGTTAGGAAAAATGCAAAATGGTGGTCTGGCTGATATTGCCCAGTCCTGGCTAGGTAATGGTCAAAACACGCAAATATCAGATAACAATGTCACCGAAATGTTTGGCACTGAGAAAATTTCTGATTTTGCATCTCAATTGGGCTTAAGCCAGGAAGAAGCAGTCGGCGGCTTGCGTGATGCGCTACCAGAAATGGTAGATAATGCCAGTAGCGGTGGTTCCTTGCTTGACTCTATTGGTGGGATCAGCGGTGCTATTGGCATGGCAAGCAAAATATTTGGTCGCTGAAACACTGGCCTACTTTAAAAAGCCACCCTCTGAGGTGGCTTTTTTTCACACTTTCGACCGATCTATCTGCAAAATCAGCTGTTTTAATTCGTCAATTTTTTTATCCAGATTTTCCATCGATAATTCATTCTCATCATGTTCCTCAAGTTTTCTTGCTTTTTCATGTTCTTCATTGAGAACATTTACTACCACTCCAATGACCATATTTAGAAACGCAAAAGCGGTAAAAAAAATAAAACTGAGGTAATACGTCCAGCTCAGGGCATAGACCTGCATAGTTTCATACATGACATCCGTCCAGTCCTCAAATGTCATAACCCGGAACAAAGTTAACATCGAGATAGCAATGTCGCCCCATAATTCGGGGTTTATGGTAGCGAAAAAGGTACTGCCAATGGCGGCATAAATATAGAAGATAATAAACATCAATGCCACAATATAGCCTAACTGAGGTAAGGCAATCAGCAAAGAGTTTAACAGCATTTTTAATTCGGGAATAATGGATACCATACGCAGTACCCGGAAAATCCGTATCAAACGGCCGATAATGGCCAGTTCACTGTCTTCGACCGGAATCAGGCTAATGACAACAATCAAGGTGTCAAAAACATTCCAGCCATGGGTAAAGAATTGTCTCTTATTCTCCTCGCCCAAAAATCGAATAATAATCTCAGTTAGAAAAATAAAGGTAATGAGCCAGTCCAGCATATGAACAAGCCACAAGGCCGTAGGTGAAATTTCATAGGTTTTAGCACCGATGACCAGAGCAGAAAAAATGATAATAGAAATAACAAAAATTTCGAAGACTTTATTACTCCGAAGTTTGTTTAGTTTCTTTTGCAGGTTAGTAGTTTGCATACAATATAAAATAAAAATACTAAAGTAGAATTAATTGTGGAGTATTTATTGTTCGGTTTGTCAGACCCAATAGCAACCTGTAGTGAGGTAACTTTTTAAGTCAACACTATTCAGGCTAATGCTTTGGGGCTACTTTCTGGCCTCTATCATCAGAGCTTTCATTTCCTTGACCGCAGCAGGTAAACCGATGAAAAGCGCCTGAGCAATAATGGCATGACCAATGTTTAATTCTTCAATATCTGGCAGGGCCGCAATAGCATGTACATTGTGATAATGCAAACCATGACCGGCATTGACCTGTAAGCCCAATGACCTGGCATATAAAACCCCTTCTTTGATCCGTTCAAACTCCTCTAGCTGTTCATGTTGGTAAACGGCGTCAGCATAATGGCCTGTATGAATTTCAATCACCGGTGCTTTGACTTGCACAGCCGCATCAATTTGCACCTTGTCAGCATCGATAAATAATGAAACCCGAACGCCCGCTTCTGACAGGCGTTGGCAGGCATCCGTCATTTTGTCAATTTGAGAGGCGACATCCAGTCCTCCTTCTGTGGTCAATTCTTCCCTTTTTTCCGGCACCAGACAACAGTCTGATGGATTAATGTTTTCGGCAATTGTCAGCATGGGATCGGTAACGGCCATTTCAAGGTTCATACGGGTCTGCAAGACATCTTTAATCAGATAGACATCTCTTTCCTGTATATGGCGATGGTCTTCTCTCAAATGTAAAGTCACGCTGTCTGCACCAGCCTGTTCAACATCCATAGCAGCCTTTACCGGATCAGGGTAGCGGGTACCTCTGGCCTGTCTCAAAGTAGCGATATGGTCAATATTGACCCCCAATAATATGGGTGTTATTTTGCTCACGGTAATGTCCTCTTAAGGCTGTTCTCTATTTGTTAGCTCAAGGCTGTTTTATTAGTTCAAGACTGTTTATTAGTTCAAGACTGTTTATTAGAACTCAAGGCTGTTTATTAGTTCAAGGCGGTATGAAAAAGTATCCTAGCAATAAAGTTGTTTGAACAATTGCCGACTTTTTAGCGGTTTACTTCCCAGATGTTCAGAAAGAGCCCATTTTAATAGTTGTTTGCTTTCTTGCAAGGTTTTCGGATCGCTTAATTGACCATTGGACAGATTAATTAATGTCCTGCCAGTAATTGGCAGTGTGGTCGTATTTGCTATCTGCATTTCACTGGGGCCGGATTCTGCGACATAATAATAGTGCTTTTTTGCATCGACAGGTAAACCGGACTGGATTTCATCGGTCAAATTCAAACCATAACCGAGAAATTCCAGTAGCTTCAATTCAAACAATCTTAAAGGAGCCTCGTAAAGGACTGTGTGTTGCGTCTCCTGAACACCATTAACCGGCACAGAAGAGCATTGAACCAGCAAATTTAATACATGATTATACAGTTGAAAAATTTCCCGACAATCCGTATAAGTTGGTAGTAAACGCAGTAATAACTCGTTAACATAGTAGGCACAATAAAGTGATTTTCCAGACAATTTCCAGCTTACAGTTGTGGCTTCGATATTTTTCAGGAGTAAAAGCTCCTGTTTACCCGATAGAGAAACCATAAGCTTTTGAAAGGGCTGAAGCAGGACCTGATAGGCTTGCTTTGATTTTTTTTTTCCTTTTACCCCTTTGGCAATAGCACTGACCCTGCCAAAGTCACTGATAAAAAAATTGACCAGCAGACTGGAATCTCGATAGTCAAAATGGTGCAGAACAACAGCTTCCTTATTATCCAGGTTAACTCTAGAATTCATCGGTTCTTGAAGAATCAAAATAGCCAAGGCTTTTTAATGCCCTTTCATCATCTGACCAGCCCTCTTTAACCTTTACCCAGAGTTTTAAAAAGACTTTTTTATCGTACAGGTCTTCCATTGACAGGCGCGCCTGCTTGCCTATTTCTTTTAACTGCTGACCTTTATTGCCGATAATAATAGCTTTTTGATTCGAACGCTCTACCCAGATAACTGCAGATATTTTCACAATCGAAGACTCTTCTTCAAAGGCTTCAACTTCCACGGCCACTGAATAGGGTAATTCCTGTCCCAATAAGCGCATAATTTTTTCCCGAATCAATTCTGAGGCAAGAAAACGATCACTCTTATCGGTAATCTGTTCTTCTGGAAAATAAGGTGGCGATAAGTGCAGGTGGGATTCAATATTTTGTTCCAGTTCAGCAATATTGCTGCCTTTGCTGGCAGAAATTGGCACTATATGGGAAAAGGTCAAACGTTTACTTAACTTATCAATAAAAGGAAGCAGCCGTTCTTTATTTTTGATTTTATCAACTTTGTTTACAGCCAGGATAATCGGTTGCTGGCACTTAGCCAGCAGTCCAATGGCATATTCATCTTCTTCATTAAGCTTAAGCTGATCAACCACGAATACAATGACATCCACATCCTGTAAAGTGGTCATAGCCTCTCTGTTCATATAACGGTGCATTGCGCCTTTGTATTGCTGATGTAAGCCCGGCGTATCAATATAAACAGCCTGGGCAGTTGATGTGGTTTTAATGCCCAGAAGACGATGGCGGGTAGTTTGAGGTTTCTTGGAAGTAATACTCAGATGAAAGCCAAGGATGTAATTCAATAAGGTCGATTTTCCGACATTAGGACGTCCTATAATGGCCACATAACCACTTCGATAATTGTCGGGAAAGTCAGAATTTGTCATAGTTTAAGCAGTTGAAGCATCTCTTATCAGGCACAGGATCTTATTGAATTTTTTCCAGCATTAATTCAGCACTTTTTTGTTCTGCCGCCCGTCTGCTGCTGCCCTCTGCGGTAACCGTAAGCTGCAGTTCCTTGATATGGCAATCTATCTGAAAAATTTGCGCATGTTCCTGGCCATTGATTGAGATGACCTTATACTGCGGCAAATCAAATTTTCGTGCCTGAAGTAATTCCTGTAAACGGGTTTTGGGATCTTTTAAATCCAATGATCTAATATTATCCAGTCGCTCTTTATACCAGGACAAAATACAGCTTCTGGCCTGCTCTATATCTGAATCCAGAGTAATAGCACCTATTATAGCTTCCATAGCATCGGCCAGAATAGAAGCCCGACGGAAGCCGCCGCTTTTTAATTCTCCGCCGCCCAGCTTCAGGTATTGTCCCACCCCAAATTGTCGGGCTATACTGGCCAGCGTGTCCCCTTTCACCAGCAAGGACCGATAACGACTTAGATTTCCCTCATTTTCAGTATTAAAACGCTGGTAAAGTTCTTGTGCAATAACGTAACCTATCACCGAATCACCTAAAAATTCCAGCCGTTCGTTATTTTTTTTTCCAAAGCTGCGATGACTTAGAGCAGTTTCCAGCAAGCCCGGATCGTTAAATGTATAGCTCAGTTTTTTACTCAGACCGACTAGATTATTATTCAATTTCGAACCAGTTCGACGGATTTCTCGCGTTCAAAAACAATGTAAATATTACTGCCAAAATGGACTCTATCCTCATATTCCAGATAAACAACAACCTTGCTGTCTCCTTCTTTGACGATTTCGAAGTCATCCTGAGTAACACTGCGTACCTGATTAATCAGCATTCTGTTTTCAATCAGCCGCCAGATTTTCCGCTTGGATTTTTGGGTTATACCGGGCTCTTCTTTCAAAGATTCAAGTATTCGGTTCATGGTGTGATTACCAATCACATAGGGAGTCAAAATCATACCCAGATAGACAAAAAACAGGAAAATAGCAATAACAATAATCCATCCGACCAGAGTAAAGCCTTTTTGTTGTCTGTATTTGACGCTTTGTTTTAGCATAATATTTCCTTTTTTACCTCAGAATAGGCCAGTTCAATCGTAATAAGTTCTGCTTTCTGAGTATAATTGATATTCGCTATTATTCAATTTTATTGCCAATACGTTCCCAAAATAGTCCCTGTCCCACATCCCAGTTAAACCAGATCATAAATGCTTTACCAACCAGATTATTTTCTGGAACCAGCCCCCAAAAACGGCTGTCGTGACTTTCATCACGATTGTCCCCCATCACAAAATAATGTCTTTCGGGAACAACCATATCAATAGTGCCCTGTTTATAGAAACTGGAAAAATACATATGACTTAAATCCGGCTTGCCCGGCACCAATAAAATATCATGTTCTACACCCAGTAAATTCTCTTTTTTCAGGCTGGCACCATTCATTTTTTCTCCGGAACCTTCACCTGTATAGGGACCATTTGATTGTTGAGATATCAGTTTGCCATTGATATAAAGCAGCTTGTTGCGATAAACCACATGATCCCCCGGAGTACCAATGACCCGCTTGATAAAATTAATCGATGGCTTAACCGGGTATCGGAATACAGCAACATCACCATTTTTCGGTTTTCCAATATCGATAATTTCCTTGTTAAGAACAGGCAGACGAACACCATAAGTGAATTTATTGACCAGAATAAAGTCACCGACCCACAGGTTAGGCATCATGGACTGGGATGGTATGCGAAATGGCTCAAAGATAAACGAGCGCAAGACCAGAACAATAAAAAAAATTGGGAAGAGTGATTTGGCGTAGTCAACAAATACCGGATCGGCTAACAGCGCATCTCTTTCCTGATCAGTGATTTCTTTGCCTTTTTTATCGATTTTTGCCTGTTGTTTTGCCCGACGTTCTTTTTCCCACAATAATTTGTCCATCGCCCAGATAATCCCGGAGGCAAAGGTCAAAATTACAAGTACTAATGCTATATCAAAATCCATTCTTTTCCCTACTTATAGTGAACTCTAGGCTGTTGGTGTCGGGCGAAAGTCACCCAATACTTATGTTTTTAGGCTTTGTAGTGACTAATCATTACCAATATGCAAAACGGCCAAAAAGGCCTCCTGGGGTATTTCAACCCGGCCCACCTGTTTCATCCGTTTCTTACCCGCTTTTTGCTTTTCCAGCAGTTTTCTTTTCCGGCTGACATCACCGCCATAACATTTGGCTGTGACATTTTTACGCAGGGCTTTTACGTTAGTACGCGCAATCACCTTTGAACCAATAGCGGCCTGGATTGCCACATCGAACATTTGTCTCTGAATCAGCTCTTTCATTTTTTCGGTCAGTTCACGACCACGACTCAAGGCAACATCTTCATGAATAATCAGCGATAAAGCATCCACAGCCTCACCATTGATCAGAATATCCATTTTAACCAGTTTGGACGCTTCAAATCGATTAAAGTGATATTCCAGTGAAGCAAAGCCGCGACTGACTGATTTAAGCCGATCAAAAAAATCCAGTACCACTTCATTCAGGGGCATTTCAAAGGTCATATTGACCTGATTACCCACATATTGCATCTTTTTCTGTACACCACGCTTTTCAATACACAAGCTAATAACATTACCAACATATTCCTGTGGCAGTAATAAATTGGCCGTAATAATGGGCTCCCGAATTTCGTCTATGGTTGAGCGTTCCGGCAATTTGGCCGGATTATCCACGTTAATCGTTTCATTTTTAGTCGTCAGGACCTGATAGATTACAGTGGGCGCTGTGGTGATCAGATCCAGTTCATATTCACGTTCCAGGCGTTCCTGAACGATTTCCATATGCAGCATTCCCAGAAAACCACAGCGAAAACCAAAACCCAGAGCCTGGGATATTTCCGGTTCAAAAAACAGGGATGCATCATTCAGCTTAAGTTTGGACAGAGCTTCGCGCAAGCCTTCATAATTATCGGAAGTGACAGGAAAAAGTCCAGCAAAAACCCTGGGCTGAACTTCATTAAATCCTTCCAGAGCCTGCTCACATGGATTGTGACTTGTGGTCAGTGTATCACCCACAGGAGCGCCGTAAATATCTTTGATTCCGGCCAGCACATAACCCACTTCGCCGGCAGCCAGAGAATCTTTTGCGGCTCGTTTGGGAGTGAAGATCCCCACACCGTCAACTACGTGGGAACGACCGGTTGACATCACCAGCATTTTATCTTTGCGTTTCAGTGTGCCCTGCATAACACGCACCAGAGAGACAACACCTAAATAAGAATCAAACCAGGAATCGATAATCAATGCCTGCAATGGAGCATTCCTGTCACCTTGCGGCGCAGGAATATGTTTAACCAGGTATTCCAGCAGTTCCTCGACTCCTTCACCCGTCTTGGCACTGCAAAGTGGTGCTTCAAGTGCATCCAGACCAATCACTTCTTCAATTTCGGTCATGACACGTTCAGGATCAGCCGCAGGTAAATCAATCTTGTTCAACACCGGCAGGACTTCCAGTCCCTGCTCTATAGCGGTATAACAGTTGGCAACACTCTGTGCCTCAACACCCTGAGATGCATCCACGACCAGTAAGGCACCTTCACAAGCAGCCAGCGATCGGGATACTTCATAAGAAAAGTCAACATGCCCCGGTGTGTCAATAAAATTCAATTGATAGGTATTACCATCCTGAGAGTGAAAGTCCAGAGACACGCTCTGCGCCTTGATAGTAATCCCGCGCTCACGTTCTATATCCATGGAATCCAGAACCTGAGCCTGCATTTCCCGACTGCTTAAACCGCCACAAATCTGGATGATTCGATCAGACAAGGTTGATTTTCCATGATCGATATGGGCAATAATTGAAAAGTTGCGTATAAACTTTAGTTCAGCCACTCAGTCTCCAGCGTCAGAAGGTCATTGTTTGGTTAATAAACAGGCGGTGCATCATAACAAAAAACAGGGCAAAAGTAGAGGATTAGCAGGAATTGCTGTCAAGTAATTGTTCAAAAGCAGCCTTATCAAAAAAATAATGACAGATTTCATTGTCACTGCAATCGGTCAGAACCGGGATTAAAAGGCCATATTTTTCCTGTAATACCTGATGGGTATCAATATTGACCATTTCAATGGCAATTTTATGGCTGAATTGATAAGGAGAGACAAGCTGATACATATCCTCACATAAGTGGCAGCCGTTACGGTAAAAAAATTTGAATTTCACTTTGTGGAAGCTTTTTTATAATAACGGGTTCATAGCGGGAGCAATTGCTTTGGGAACGATTGTTTTGGGAACGATTGTTTTTGAAGCGATGATTTTTTCCCTGTGCAGCTTGTTGTGAAACACGTTGTGCAATGGATAGACCCAGAA
>CBDTVA010000052.1:0-11588 GCA_965363935.1 uncultured Gammaproteobacteria bacterium
AAGCAATGAAACAAAGCGAAATACACCTTCCTTTAGGTCAATGGCATTCAGGTGGGTGAGGATGTCAATTATTAGTGTTATTTAGTCTTCTGTTAAGTGCCGGTCTGGATATTCCCAATATTGCTGCTGCAATACCTTGATTGCCATTTGCTTGTTTCATTGCTTCTTTAATAACTAAATGTTCTGCTTCTTTTAATGTTGGAAATCGTCCAATAAAATTTAAATTGGTCTGATTTGAAGATGATAGTATAGTTTTATCTATTTGACTTTTTTCACGTTCTTGTTTGATACATTTTTTAAATGAATTCATTGATATAATAGTTCCAGATTGATGTTGAGCAACAGCATCATAAATCATTCCTCTAAGCTCTCGTATGTTACCAGGGAAGTGGTGATTTGAAAGCAGAGTTAACAATTCATGAGAAGGCTCAGGTGCGGCTTTGTTCATTGATTGAGCTGCCTGACCAAGAAAATATAAAACTAAAGGTAAAATATCTTCAACACGTTTACGTAGGGGAGGGACTTCAATTTGATGGCTGGTGAGACGATAATACAAATCTTGTCTGAATTTACCCTGTTCAATATCGTTTTTAAGATTATGATGAGTAGCAGCAATCACATGGATATAAGCATTTTTTGCGACATCAGAGCCTAGTGGATAATATTTTTTATCTTGTAATAACCGAAGAAGCTTCACTTGAGATGATGTTGACAAGTCTCCAATTTCATCCAGAAAAAGTGTACCTCCTGACGCTTTTTCAATTAAACCCTCTCTATTCTGATTGGCACCAGTGTACGCACCCCGACGATGACCAAATAAAGTATCGGAAAACATGGTATCATCAAGACCAGCCACATTAAGTGAAATCAAATCACCTGTTACGTTGCTTGCTTTATGTATCGCTCTTGCTAGTAACTCTTTTCCACATCCTGTTTCACCAGTGATTAAAACCGGTTCATTTGATCCGGATATTGCTTTAATATAAAGAAATATTTTGTGCATTTCCTGATTATTGGTTATTGTTTCAGAAAAAATACTGTCATGTGGTATATCTTTAGTTAATAAGCATTTTTTAAGAAGTGTTACCTCATCTCTCAGGTTACTTACTTTATGAGCCGCCTTTACCACAGATAATAATCTATTTTTGTTTACAGGTTTAACTAGATAGTCAAATGCACCATCCTTTATATGACTGACCACTGATTCCACTTCTTG
This sequence comes from uncultured Gammaproteobacteria bacterium, assembly GCA_965363935.1. GTDB lineage: Bacteria > Pseudomonadota > Gammaproteobacteria > GRL18 > GRL18 > CBDTVA01. The sequence goes on from CBDTVA010000052.1 coordinate 1,217, forward strand.
AGTAGCTGTCAGAATAATAACTGGAATTTCGGGGTAATTGTTTCTAAGCTCGTGCAATAATTCAGTACCAGAAATATATGGCATGAACAAATCTAAGACAATGACGGATGGAGTTACCTGACTACATGAAGACATTACCTTTCGACTATCAGCAATAGTGACAATTTTTTCTATACCAGAACGTTGTAAAAAAAGACCTAAACTTTCTAATATATGCTGTTCATCATCAATTAATAACACATCACATTTCGATTGATTCATTATGTTACATACTCAATTATTATTTACCATGGTTTTCGTGACAGGAATTGAAATGGAAACCTTTGTTCCCTTATTCAGTTTTGACGTAATAAGCAATTTTCCTTTGAGCTCCTTTATAATTGAATTGGATATAGAAAGACCTAGCCCAGTTCCAATATGGTTGGGTTTAGTCGTATAAAAAGGTTGTGTAATTTTATCTATACAAGACTCATCAATACCAATGCCCTCATCTTGAACAGAAATAATAATAGTTTTCTGATTTTCATCATATCTAGCCGATATAAATATCTTATTATCCTTGTTTGTTAATGCATGCAATGCATTAAGCACAATATTTATAAACACCTGTTCGAGTTTTTGCGCATTCGCTTTAACCTGAGGAAGATTATTTGGTAAGTCAAGAGATAAATGATCAGTATATTTACTGACTTCATTATTAATAATTAACAATGCATTACTTATAACATCAATAACTTGAACATCCTCGTTTAATTCACCACTATCTTTACGAGCAAATGATTTTAAACTTTCAACTATTTTCTTTATTCTTGATGTATGATCAATTATGTTGATACTTGCATTAATAAATTTTTCTCTGGTATCTGAAAAAGGTAATCCTCCCATAGAAAAATCACCATTATCTTCCTTGTATTCATCAAGAATTGGAAGAATATCACTCCATGAATCCTGGATGAAACTTGCATTGTAATAAATTGAGTTATTAGGGTTGTTAATTTCATGAGCAATACCAGTAGCAAGAACACCAATTGAAGCTAAACGCGAATTCTCCATTGTTTGAATTTGCAATTTATGTTGCTCGGAAATATCTGTATTAATAACCATGGCTGAACTTACTTTGTTTTTAGTTCGTATGGGTAAGATACGAACCTCCCAATGACTAAAGTCTGCCAATGAATAGTTAAAAAAATCAGCTTTTTCTTCATCAAAAGCTTTTATCAGTCCTTTTTTATAACGTTTATGGTATTCAGTTGGTAGCCAATCAAATAAATTTTGACCAATAGAGGCAGTAGTTTCCAAACCAAACAGTGGTTTATTCATATAGGATATATCGCTAATTTTATCCAAAATGATGATATAGTCTGGGGAATTATCAAGAACAGTATGTAATTTTTTTTCTGCTGTCTGCCATGCATCCTTTGCATTTGATAAATTATAAAAATAGAAAACGATAAATATTGTAAAAACAACACCAGTCAATAATGCAATAGCAGGCCCTTGATTAAAAGCCTCAGAACTACGAAATTCAGGAGTTTCTTTTCCGATAAACAGCCAATTTTGATCGGTAATAGTAAAACTTTTGCTTAGATTCAAAGTATCATCTATGAAATAATTATCTGTATTTTGATTCGTTGAATCATCAGAGCGAGACAATCTACTCCTGTAATGATAAAGAAGTTTTTCTATCTTTTTACCTACATTGTTTAATAGGTAAATATCAATTCCTCGTGGTTCCAGATGTCCAATTGATAAGTCAAATAAATCTTTAAATAATAATACCCCCATGACAAATCCAATCAGGTTTTGTTTTCTTTGCTCTACGAAAGTTATTGATTGTTCTGGTTTATAAACAGGTGATAGTATAATAATACCATTTTGAAAATATTCTCCATTATTGGCAGAAGAAATTTCACGAATTAAGAGTTGTCCGGTATCTCTTGTCTGTTCAAGAATTTTTTGGAAATTTGAATCAAAATCATGAACTTCATTTAAAGCAAAAAAATTCGCGTCAGCTGGCTCTGAATATAAAATTAAAGACCCAAGCTTTGTTTTCAAATTAGAATTGTTTTTGAAATCTTTTATTACATTACCAGGAAGCCAATACAGAGAATGAATACTTTTGTGCTGATTTAAAGTATGCTTTGAAAATTTTAAAAAGTCATTTTTCTTATCTAGTTGAAAAATATTCAGTGTTTTATGGGATTCTAATGAATAAATGTCTTCATTAAGTTGCTTGTGAAGTGCACGAAAATGTTCTGAAGTTGTCCAATTAAATTCCAGGTTTTTATGAATATTTAATTGATGTTTAACTGTCAAAAATATGATCACTGATATGGTTATGCCAAATAAAAAGATCAATCCAACAGTAAAATACTTATTCATAATAATTAAAACTATTGTTAATTAAAAACAGCCATATGTAATTAATTTAATATTTAGGCACAGTACGACGAGAAAACTATAAAATTTTCTCTTATATTAAACAACTAATATAACATAAAATTATTCTACAAATGCCCTTACTTTCACAACTGATTCGACAGTTCATGACTTTACAACGGATTTATTGTGATTATTGATTACTAATTTTGAGATGTTTAGTGATTGATGGTATTTTCAAAAGTTGTCGTTATTTTGTAAATGCATCAGATAAATTTATCAATTTTAGGGGGTGTAACAATTTAAAATTGTTACACCCAAACTTTTTGATTATAAAGACATATAACTAATTGTTTATTAAACAATATTTCTATATATATTAATTCATGACAAATCTGAGTATTCATATTGTTACACCCATTCCAATAACTTCATTTCACTCTCATGAAAATCTATCCCATTGATTTAAAACAAATAATTACAACCACCTTTAGATTGGCATACTTTTCGCTTAATAAAGAAGGTAACTGTTCTTAATGTTACAAATACAGATTAAAACTATGCTAAAGAGGGATGAAACAATGACTGTTAATAAGATAATAAATCAATTAGACCAACAATTAGATTTGATGACTCAATATCAACGTAATCGCCAAAAAAAATTGGTGAATTTTCACAAGCAATTTAAGACTGAGGAAAAAAAATTACATACTGAACTTAAGAATCAAACAAATCAAAGCAGCCGTAGAAAATTAAAGAAAAAACTAAGAACAGTGAAAAAAGCATATTCTATGCTTGATTCTTAATTTACATCTGGATTTTTTTATCATATTTAAATAAATAAAATTTAATTAATCGTAAGGAAGGAGTCTTAAATGAAATCTAAAGAATATACTCTAACTGCAGAATCACCTCTAGATATCTTGAATAAATTTGGAATGTTCACTATCAGTTTCATTTCTATAGTGTGGTTGCTTAGTCTAATATAGTTGGCTTACGATGCAACACATGCAATAAATCTTTCTGCTGGTGTTTCATAGTTCAATGTTTTACGTAGTCAGTCGTTTTACAATCCACTGTTTACGGTGTTCATAATTCTTACCGGTGACAGTATCGTGACCACAGAGAAAAGCCCTGTGAACACACAGTGTGAATAAGGGGTACCACAGAGGCCCACTTGTTGATAGCGGGCTTTGGGCATATTATTCCGTCCTTGAGTGTTATCATGCCATTAGAATAATTCAGTTATGTACGTTATTCAAATATTTTCTGGATTATTTTTGGATTCACAATTGTTGGTGAGAAAGGTCTTTCTGTAAATAGTAATATTTCAGTTATACTTGGTTTAAAGTAATGGATTTCCGGTTAATGGTATTAGCCAGCCTGCTGACCATTCACTTTGGTTTTATCCTGGTCATTATTTTTTCTCTTGGACTGTACCTGCTTTGTCTGCTCATATTATATGCTGCCCGGAACGTTTAACCTGGCTATGAGCTTTTGAATTCAGGCTCCTGAATTCCTTGAATTTAAGATGATATTTCTTCTCTCATTAAAATGTCATGGCTTCAAAACCACCAATAGTCAATATCTGGGCAGTCCAATAATAGAGACATATTTTGTTTTGTTAGTCCGAATTTAAAGCACCGGGAAATGACTGCTCATAGCAAATCGTTGTCGAACAAGGAGCAGCCAAAATTTTCAATGTTTGTAATTTTATGGAAAAAAACACAAAATATAAATAATATGCTAATACCAGTGAAAGCAGCAATTTGAGAAAAAATAAAGAAGGAGATTCAACCATGGAGGAAACTCGTAGACATGATATGGGTAGCGGTGGATTTTGTATTTGTCCAAAATGCGGGGAAAAAAATCCCCACCATCGAGGTACTCCTTGTCAGCAGGAAAAATGCCCCCAATGTGGAGCAAAACTACTCAGGGAAGATTCTTATCATCACCAGCTGTTTGAAGAAAAGAAAGCTATAAAGAATAAAAATGACTCATAGCAGTTAATGCTAAACTATGAATGACATATTCAAGCGCTAAGTTTATTTTTTCTGTTTGAAGAGATCACTATACCCTAACTTAACTTAATACTCTTTTCTTCAAAGAATGTTGACCAAAAAACTTATGTCTCTACCTCATCAACTGGTTTTGGCAACCCCGCCAGTTTGCACAACATACGTACCGGGCCGTGAGGGAAAAGCTCATATAGAAAATTTTTATATGAATTCTGGTCGCGAAAATGTTCGCCCTGATTTTTACCCAATGTCAACACCAGTTTGTGCATGGTGGGATGAACCTGGTTCTCCTGATAGTAGACTCGGAAATAGTCGATAAGCCCACGAGCGGTCTCACTGACCGGCCTGTGTCCATCGGCCTCATGCTGTTTGATCAGCGCTTCACAAACCTCATTATTCCAGTCATCCCGGTTGAGCAGATAACCCTCTTCGTCGGTCTCAATAATCTTATCGTTGACTTCGATATTCATTGTCTTGCTCCTTCTATAGTTATTTTCGAGTTGCTTGAGTTAGGCATTTTTGATGGAACTGACTCATTCTATCATCGTATTGGTCGGTGCCTCCATGGGAGCTTCCATGAAATTAACAACAAACCTGTGCCATCGAACTACCTTTAGAAATAGTTTAATGAGAATCAATATTATTTACAGTGATAAATATCACAGTGTACTACTATGGAATAAAGCTGTATTGTCAATAAACCAGTAGGTAAGTCGTAGGGTCATCAACAAGACCCCACCCAAGTTCTGTGCATGCATCTATTGCCGTATTAAATCCATCGGCAAGATGGAATTCATCCTGTGTGAATGCTATTCGCCTGCTCCGATTAACAAAAAGTCACAGGACAAGGAAGAGTAAGAAATAAATTTCAACTCTACCTGACACTGTTTCTCCTCATGAGCAGTGGCCGCTCCATTGACGAGTTTGTACGCCTGGTCAAAGCCTTGCAAACTTCTGATGCCAATGGCGTAAATTTCGGGATCTGTTACGCTGTTTAATCAAAGAACTTGAGCAGGTGTATTGTTCCTGAGCCCGTGTTATAAAAAAAACAATTTGATATACGAATTCCGGAGCAGGTTTATGACTTATGTAGTCACTGAAAGATGTCAAAGACTGCATGCAGTGATATAAAAGAGATTTCATTATGTTAACTTTTGGTCCAGTACCTTCTCGCCGTCTCGGACGCAGTCTGGGTATCAATAATATTCCACCCAAATCCTGTACCTATTCCTGTGTCTATTGTCAGGTTGGGGCAACCAAAAACACAGAAATTGTGCCGCGATTGTTCTATACACCGGAGCAAATATTTCGGGAAGTTGAAAAGCATCTGTCACAAATTCAGAAAAAAAATGAACAGGTTGATTATCTGACGTTTGTTCCCGACGGTGAACCAGGCCTGGATATTCAGTTATCTGCAACCATTGAACGTTTACGCCCATTGGGTATTCCCATCGCAATTATTTCCAATGCCTCACTGATCTGGCGGGAAGAAGTTCGTGACTCTTTTGCAACAGCAGATTGGGTATCACTCAAGGTGGATGCCATTGATGAAATGCTATGGCAGCAGGTCAACCGTCCCCATCCTTCTTTAGACCATCAGTCTATATTAGACGGGATGTTGACTTTCGCAAAGGATTTTAGCGGCACATTAGCAACTGAGTCGATGTTTATCAAAGCACTGAATGATCACGATAATGCGGTAAATGCCCTGGCTTATTTTTTAGGAAAACTAGAACCTGACAGAGCTTACCTTTCCATTCCTACTCGTCCGCCAGCAGAAAAAAGTATCCATGCACCCGATGAGGCTACCTTGAATCGTATCTTTCAAATTATAGACCAACAAGTGAATCATCTTGAGTTGATCACCGATTATGAGGGCAATGCCTTTGCATCCACAGGTAATGTCGCAGAAGATTTGTTGTCGATTACATCGGTACACCCGATGCGTGAAGAAGCCGTAAGGGCGCTATTGGCAAAATCAGGTTCAGATTGGGAACAGGTCACTCAATTAATCAATAAGGGACAACTGATTAAAACTGAATATGAAGGGCGAATATTTTATGTTCGCCACATTTAAAGACAAGTCTCTGGCTGGTGACAATGCTAGAGAAACAGAGATACAATAGATCTATTAATTCGAACCTGCCAAAAGGAATACCTCCATGATTATTAGTGTTTTTAAGCATGCATTGATGATCACCAGCTTTGTGCTGATCATGATGTTGTTAATAGAATATATTAATGTTCAGACCAGAGGTTCCTGGCAACAGTCGTTAAGAAAAACGCGCATCGGTCAGTATATTCTGGGTGCCGTGTTGGGTGTGATACCAGGATGCCTGGGTGCCTTTACGGTCGTTTCGCTCTACTCCCACCGGACAGTAAGTTTTGGTGCACTGGTGGCGGCAATGATTGCCACCAGCGGCGATGAGGCCTTCGTGATGTTATCCATGTTTCCGCTACAGGCATTATGGTTGTCAGCAATACTTTTTATTGTAGCAATTGCCGCTGGCTGGATGGCGGATAAGTTTTTTCCAAAACAGGAGCAATTCCTGATCAACGAGGATCATGAACTGGAAGTGCATCAGGTGGATATTTGTCAGTGTTATTCACCCGGAGACATTCTCCCACAACTCAGAAACATCAGCTTTCCCAGAGCAGTATTGATTGCATTGCTGGGCGGTTTGTTGTTTGCTTTATCAACAGGAATGTTGGGTTCAGGTGTCTGGGACTGGAAAAGAATTACCTTTGCTATAGGAGCCGGATTTTCCTTGTTCGTCATCCTGACGGTTCCCGATCATTTCCTGGAACAGCATCTGTGGGAACATGTAGTTAAGAAACACCTGCTGAGGATTTTTCTCTGGACATCAGGTGCCCTGCTGGCTATTCACTATCTGGATAACTGGCTGGACATTGGCACATTGATTCAGGACAATCTTTATATTGTTCTATTCATTGCGCTGCTGGTGGGCATTATCCCGGAATCAGGACCTCACCTGGTGTTTGTCACTCTATTTGCTCAGGGCACGATTCCTTTTGCCATTCTACTGGCTAATTCTGTTGTCCAGGATGGTCATGGTACTCTGCCGCTATTAGCCGTGTCAGGGCGTGCTTTTATCTGGCTCAAAGTTGTTAATATAGTTGTTGGCCTGATGCTTGGGTTGCTGGGCTTGTATCTTTTTACCTGAACCTGCTTACAATCAAAAGTGAACAAGTTGTACCTTGCAGAATATTTCTATTTATTGGCTGGGTTTAATGAGTAACCAGATACAAATATGATATTAGATAATTATCCGGAAAAATATAACCGCTGGTATCACACTCAATATGTCTCATGGGTAGGCCATTTAGAATTCTTAGTATTGTGTCAACTCATTCAACCCGTTAAAAACAGTTCATTGCTGGATGTTGGTTGCGGCACCGGATATTTCTCTAGAAAATTTGCTGACTACGGATTAAATGTCACTGGCATTGATCCCGATCAGGCAATGATTGACTTCGCAATAAGTCAGAACAGTGATATTCATTACATTATTGGCGATGCTCAGGCGTTACCCTTTAATAAAAGTGAATTTGACTATAGTAGTGCTATTACCAGTCTCTGTTTTATATCAATCATAAAAATGAGTATTGTGTATGTCTTTCAGTAGATACTTTGTTCAATTATGCTACCAGCTTGAGGACTCAACTCATTACAAACGTAGCAAACAATTTTTTTATAATTTGATTGAAAGCCCCCGTTCAGGAATGCGTCCCTACTTTGATGTGACTATGATCGCACTGGTGATTTCCAGTGTCTATCTCATAATTTATGAAGTCAGACATGATCTGGGTACCTTTGGACAAGTCTTTGAATGGTTTGCGGTCAGCGTTTTTTTACTGGAATACCTGTTACGACTCTGGCTTTATAGTTCTTCACATAAAATAATTATTGAACATTATGAAAAGGCAGAGTTTGTTGGCAAATCCTTTTCTCTTTGGCTGGCACTCAAAGATATATTGTCGATCAAGTGGGATTATATGACTCAGCCACTGGCAATCATAGATTTATTAGCCATTATTCCCAGCTATCGACCGCTTCGATTTCTTCGAATTTTTCTCCTGTTTCGTCTTTTTAAACTGTTTCGTTATGTCCATAGTTACAATGAATTTATCAAGGTACTATTTGAGAAAAGATTTGAATTCTATACCATTTTTATCTTCATCATTTTTATCGTTTTCACGTCGGCCTCAGCTATCTTCTTTTTTGAAGCAAAAGAAGATGGAGGAAATATTGAAACTTTTTTTGATGGTATTTACTGGTCCCTGATCACCCTCACAACGGTGGGTTATGGTGATATTACGCCTCAAACCACAGAAGGACGGGTTATTACGATGATACTGGTCATCTGTGGTCTTGCTGTACTCGCCTTTGTTACCTCTATTATCGTGTCAGCATTTAATGAAAAAATGGTTGAGATGCGTGAAAACCGTGTGTTTGCTGAATTAGAAAAGAAATCGGGTATGCACACCATTCTCTGTGGCTATGGTCGCATGGGTGCGGTTGTGGCTGAGTATCTGGCCAAAGAAAAAACACATTTTGTCATTATTGAACCTGATCCACAAAATGCCGCCAAGGCAAAAAGAGCCGGTTATCTTGTCATTGAAGGTAGCGCGGAAAACAGTGAATTACTAAAAAGCGCAGGTGTTATCGATCAGGCGGAAATGATCCTTTGTTTGACCGGAAGTGACGTTGTTAATGTCTATATTACCTTAACAGCACGTTATCTTAATCCTCAAATACAGATTATTTCCCGAGCTAACCAGGACGACAGTGTACGAAAGCTAAAGCAGGCGGGAGCAAATCATACCGTCGTGCCGTTTAAAATCGTTGGTCTTATTGCTGTGGAATTTATAGGACAGCCTGTTGCCTTTGAAGCCATTCATGATATCTTATCGGGTAAACATGATATTGGTCTGGAAACTATAACGGTCAGTGAAAATGGCAGCCTTGATGGCCGAAATATTTGCGATATTGATTTTTTGAAAAATAAATTACTATTGTTTGGTGTGATAACAAATAAACCAAGAAATCTAGAACCGTGCAAAAAACCTTTTACTCTGAAATTTAATCATTTTTACTTTAATCCGGATCCTGCATTTAAACTTCAGTCGGGCGATACAATACTGGTGATTGGTCATCAATACAGTATTGTCCATTTAAAAGATAAACTGGCGCTTGGAAGGCTTTAGGCAGCTATCTATATGAAAAAAGATATGAAAAGAAGGAAAGTTTTATTATTTGGCTGCAATTCACTGGTTAATGAAGTTTCCAGGCAACTGACCAGTAGAGAGTGGGATATCAGCATTGTTTCTCAAGATGAAGAATGTATAAAAAGGCTGGATGCTAAAAAAATCACATTCAAAGATGTTGATTACACTGATGATGAACAACTCAAGTCTCTGGGGATTGGCAATGATGTGGACACTGTCTTCAGTTTTTTTGAAGAAGATGCAAAAAATGTGTATTTAATTATCTCTGCCAAGGATATTGATCCGGATGTATTAATTATTACCCTGAGCCAATCACCCGACTCTTCAGACAAATTACGTGCTGCAGGTGCTGACAAGGTCATTGATCCCTATGAAATTAGTGGTCGCAAGATCTTTAACATGATCAAAAAGCCATTGATATCAGAAACCATAGAGCATGTAGTCTTTGGTCAGAGCTCTATCAACCTGGCTGAAATTGAAATTAAAGCAGATTCTTTTCTCGACGGCCAAAGTCTGGGTGAAGCACAACTTTCACAAAACTATAATCTGATTTTATTAGGAGTGGTGGACAGAGAGCTGGGTAATGAATTTATTTTCAGATTAAGCGGTATCGATCATAAACTGGATCCCAGTGATCTATTGGTCGTCATAGGAGCGGCTGATGAGATTCAACGATTAAAAACTGATATCTCCTGTCAACAGAAAAATAATTAACAATGCTCTAG
>CBDTVA010000053.1:0-11450 GCA_965363935.1 uncultured Gammaproteobacteria bacterium
CGCGCCTGTTTGCGAGGTCGTTCCTATCGACAGCGCCTATACGCCCCGGAACGTTTGCTCTATCCCATGTTGCGGGTGGGTGAACGTGGTGAAGGAAAATTCAAACGAGTCTCATGGGATGAAGCGTTGAATTTTGTGGTCAAGAAAATGAATCATCTCAAGAGTACTTATGGACCCACCGCAATTGTGGATCAAAGCTATGCTGGTGCATCCTATGGTGTACTACACAAGTCTGATCAAATTGAGGGGTTATTAGGTCGTTTTTTAGGTATGTTTGGCTGCCGGACCAACTCCTGGTCTGTGCCCTCTTATGAAGCGACTACTGCCAGTTCCAAATGGACTTATGGCACGATTCAAGATGGTAATGAAGATGATACCTATGCTGATTCCAAACTGATCATCATGTGGGGCTGGAATCCGGCCTATACCTTTCATGGCGGTAATACCTTTATGTATATGCGCATGGCCAAACAGCGTGGCTGTAAGTTTGTGCTGATTGATCCGCAATATACAGACTCCGCATCCGCCTATGATGCCTGGTGGATCCCCATCAAACCCAATACGGATGCTGCCATGATGGCGGGTATGGCACACTATATTTTTACCAAAAATTTACACGATCAGGAATTCATTGACAAATTTGTGCAGGGTATGGATGCCGGTACCATGCCGGAATGGAGTAAGAATTCTGCCAATGGTCAGGAAAACTTTAAAGACTATATCCTGGGTAAGTATGATGGTCAGCCCAAAACACCACAATGGGCAGCAGAAATCTGTGGTGTAGCAGCCAAAGACATTATTAAACTGGCGGATATGTATGCCCGAACCAAACCAGCTGCACTCAAGGCTTCATGGGCTCCCGGACGTAATGCCTATGGAGAGCAATACAGTCGTATGGCTGCTGCACTACAAGCCATGACCGGAAACATTGGTAAACTGGGTGGTTGTGCAGAAGGCGTGGGTAAAGGCTGGCATGCCGAAGCAGTTGCTTACCCTTATGACCAATACGCCAATATCTGGTTCCAGGCGATTAAATCTGATCGTTGGGCTCATTGTGTACTTAATTATCCCAATGTCAAACGCGAAGAAATTGGTCTATGGCCTCGTCAGGATGCCACTGACGGTCAGATCCCAAATATCAAAGGGATTTTCTGGCAGGGTTCAGACTGGTTTAATCAGCTCACCAATATCAACAAGGAGATCGAGGCGATTAAACTGATGGAACTGGTGGTGTGTATGGATTCCACAATCACGCCATCAGGTCTTTGGGCTGATGTACTTCTACCGGTATCAACTCACTTTGAACGACACGATACAGCCCTGCCCTGGTACAAAGGACACTATTACATCCACCGTCCCAAAGTCATTGAACCCATGGGAGAATCCAAAACTGATCTGCAGATCTTTACTGAATTGGCTTATCGAATTGGTGGCAATGTTTTCGGCCAGGCCTATAACCCCAAAGCTAAGCGAAACTATTTTCACAACAATGATAATGTCGATGAAGCCTATTTACGCGAATGGTGGGAAACCAAGGTTATGGCACATCAGCATGTCGAAATGCCCTGGGATGAATTCAAAAGTCGTGGTGTCTACAAATTCAAACTGGATCGTCCCCATGTGGCCTTTCAGGATCAGATTGAAAAAGGCAAACGTTTCGAGACTGCTTCTGGAAAAATCGAAATTCTCAGTTCTGAACTGGCCAATATCGCTGATTGGAAGAAAACCAAATACGGTTACCACATTCCATCCATTCCAAAATGGATAGAACCCTGGGAGTCATTGAATTCACCCAAGACCAAACAATGGCCTTTTCATCTTATTTCGCCTCATCCACGCTGGCGCACCCATTCCATCTTTAATAACTGTTCCTGGTTGCGTGAAACTTATGAACAGGAAGTGACCATTAATGCAGCCGATGCCAAACGTATGGGGATCAAAAATGGTGACACGGTCGAAGTATGGAATGAACGCGGCAAGGTGGTGGTACCCGCCTATGTCACAGAACGTTGTATGCCGGGTGTATTAGTCATACATGAAGGAGCGTGGATGGATCTGGATGAAAACGGGATTGACCGGGCAGGTAACCCTGATTTTCTAACCCTGGATGCACCCAGTCCTGCCGGTGCCTTCGCCTACAACACGGTGTTGTGCAATATACAAAAAACCAAACTGGAGCATCGTCCAGGTTGGGACAAACTGGCTACTTCCCGCGCTCACGTTTTTCGTCGCGATTATTAATCAGACTTGAAGGAATACAACATGTCAACGAAGAAAGATGTCAAGAAAATCCGGGAAGCTGTAAAACGTACCAAGCGTGAAACTTACACTCCCGTCAAGCCTGAGATGCAAATGGGTTTCGTGCATAATAATGTGGATTGTATCGGTTGTCGCGCCTGTGAAATAGCCTGTAAGGACAAAAATGGACTGGCGCCCGGACCACGTTTTCGCCGTGTACAGTACATTGAAGGTGGTACTTATCCCGATGTTTTTGCCTACAAGGTAAATATGTCCTGTAACCACTGCGCCGAGCCAGCCTGTCTGCCTACCTGCCCTACAGGAGCAATTTTTAAGCGTAAAAAAGACGGTATCGTGGATATTGATTCCACACTTTGTATTGGCTGTCGCCGCTGTGAAGCCGCCTGTCCCTATGGTGCACCTCAGTATGATCCTTCCGATAATATTGTCAAAAAATGCAATATGTGCGTGGATGAAATTGATGCCGGCAGAAAGCCTTATTGCGTCATGTCCTGCATGATGCGGGTGTTGGATATTGGACCTATCGAAAAGATTTGGGATGGTAGTCTTGATACAGTCGCTTTTGGTGGCAAAGATGTCATTTCCCGTCAGGTTAAGAATATGGCCAATATTGAGTTAACCAAACCCTCTATCGGCTTTGTCGCCCACAGCAAAGGGAAAATAAAATGAATGCTGCTTTACCAAACTCTGACCTGCCCAATTTTTTGAGTACCTTTCGGATGCGTGTTGCCGAAGATCTTAATATGCTGGCAACACTGCATGATCGTGAGCCTGACACAGCCCTGCTGCAGGAACTCAAAAAAATTGATTTTCCCTTCTGCCTCACGATCATACCAAAAACCGGTCCCGGCGCAGAAGCTATGAGCTTGTTACAGGAATCGTTAGCGAAATTCTCTGGTGACGTGGACGAAAACACTCTGGATAATCTGGCAGCCGATTATGCCAGTATCTATCTTAACCACAATATTTCAGCTTCACCTGAAGAATCAGTCTGGATCGATGAAGATAGTCTGGTCTGTCAGCAGAGCATGTTTGATGTGCGCAGCTGGTATGAAGCATATGGTTTGGAGATCCCAAACTGGCGACAGAGACCTGATGACCATCTGGTCTATGAACTGCAGTTTATCTCCCGATTACTGGACAAAGACGAGAGTTTAGCAACACTGGAGCAAACTGCCACCTTTATGGATGAACACCTGCTGCGCTGGCTGGGCAACTTTGGCGAACGCGTGCTTGGTCGTTGTGATACACAGTACTTTGCAGGTGTTGCCGCACTGACTGCAGCTTATTGTGAAGAACTTCGAGATATTCTCGCGGAAATACTGAGCCAACCTCGTGCTTCCCGTGAAGAAATAGAAGAACGCATAAAACCCAAACAGGCGCAAGCAGAGGATACGCCTGTACAATTTATGCCAGGCATGGGCCCGGCAGTTTAGACTCACTCAATCGAAGAGGATTTTTTAATGACTGTATTAAGAAATATAAGCAAAACGCCTTTACTAAAACTTATTCCCGTCACTTTCGCTGCCTTTATCTGGGTCACACCGGCTTCTGCGGGTGACGCCGCCGCCGGAAAAGTTATTTATGATGGTAAAGGAGCCTGCGCCACCTGTCATGGTGCCACAGGTGCAGGTGATGGCGTTGCCTCTGCAGCGCTCAATCCAAAACCTGCCAGCTTTGTAACACCCGCCTTTCGACTGGATACCGATGGCGACGGCAATAGCGGTAGCGATACCGATCTGATCAATGCCATCAAAAACGGTGCAGGCAAATACGGTGGCAATGTTGCCATGCCAGGCCGGGCGGATTTTTCTGATGCCGAGATCAACGATCTCGTTGCTTATATCCGTTCCCTGCAAAAATAAAGCAACCCCTGGAGGGTAATCGTGCACAGTTCTAAAAAGTATCTTCTGGAAAATATAACGCAGGAATTACGTCTGCCCGGAATAGATGCTGATACCTGTGTTCATAGCCTCTGTAATGATACCGATTGCCATGCCTGTGTGGACGCTTGTCCCACACAGGCATGGGTACTTGATGACCAGATATTGGGTCTGGATGTAGAAGCCTGTGATGGCTGTGGTCTGTGTGTTCCTGCATGCCCCAGCGGAGCACTGCATGTTAATTTCCCCTGGGTCATTCGTCAACTTGGAGCGCGAATGATTGCCCTCTTTGCCTGTGATAAAAGCGGCATCAAAGAGAGTAGCGGTATCCTTCCCTGTATTCATGCACTGGGATTACGTCAACTATTACAACTCTATAATTCTGGCATTGAGTACCTGCTGATTGCCACATCTGATTGCAAAAATTGCGCTCGTCATCAGCCAGCCGATCTATATCAACGTCTGGAACAACTTAATCGGCTGCTACTTGAACGCAATAAAGCTCCGATGAAAATTATGCAGCGTTCAAATAAAGTATGGACAAAAATATTCAGAACGGATGAGACTATTAGCCGGGGAGTTCAGGTATCAAGACGAGACTTTCTGCGCGGGGGAGGACAACAGCTACGCCAACAGCTGCTGATAATCGATCCACTCAATCTTTCTGAATTTCAAACCATTCCTCCGGGTCAACTGCTGCCAAAAGTTGAACAGGATGAAGTTCACTGGCCATGGGCACCAGAACTTGACCAAATACAGTGTAATGGATGCGACGCCTGTATAAAGCTCTGCCCCACTGGGGCATTAAAATTTGTTAAGAGTGAACAAGACGCATCAGTGATGTACGAGTTGAACCCGGAAAATTGCACAGGATGTGGTATCTGTACTGCGGTATGTGAGTCTGATGCAATCACCGTTAACAGCTGGTCTCTTCCGGCATCCGGCAACATTCATTTGTCAGAAAAGCAATGTACTGCCTGTGGTAACGCTTTTCATCTACCGCAACAGAGTTTACAGTCTGCTGAGGAACATTGCCGTATTTGCCAACAACACAATCATAGCAGTAATCTTTACCAGGTGCTGACAGAAAATTAAAACTATTACAAATACAATTTTATCGTATTTCAGGGGGAATAATTTATGTCACAGCAACACCCTATTATAGCTGTAACAGGATCCTCGGGAGCAGGTACATCAACCGTTAAAGACACTCATGATAAGGAGGAAGCAGTATTTTATGCGTGTGATCCTGATACTTTTTCCCAATGGGAAACTATTCCTAACGTAACAGATCTTATTTTCTACGAAGGATTGCATGGCGGAGTGGTAACTGACCAGTATAACCTTGCTGATGAGGTTGATTTTAAACCTTATGGAGAAGCATGATCATATGAATGATAAAATTTTGTAGGAAAAAAATAATGGCTATGTAGCTCAGTTGCTTAGAGCACAGCATTCATAATGCTGGGATCATTGGTTCAAGTCCACTCATAGCTACCATATTTATCAGCATAAAAGAGGTTCACGATGACAATAAGTACTAACGATTATTATAACGTATCGGACAATCAACCTTTAACAAATCAATCTATTGATTTTAAAAAGAAAAGATGTCATCAATTACAAAAGTTA
Organism: uncultured Gammaproteobacteria bacterium; assembly: GCA_965363935.1. Lineage (GTDB taxonomy): Bacteria > Pseudomonadota > Gammaproteobacteria > GRL18 > GRL18 > CBDTVA01. Next base: position 5,775 of record CBDTVA010000053.1, read on the forward strand.
TCAAATGAACATAACGAATGTATTATATTTGCTGAAAAAATTGCTCAAATAGCTGAACATGGCAATGATGTGCAGTTGGCAGAAGGCATTAAATTAGTCAATAATTATAACCAAGCAGAACTTGAGGCACATCTAAAGCATGAAGAGCAAACAATTCTTGCTATATTGGTGCAGCAGCACAAGGAACATATTGAATTATGCATTACCCTGGGCAAAGAGCATGGTTTTATAAGAACACTGGTTGAACAAATGACACTTGAAACAGCACAAAAAGATCTGGCTGATTTTGCACATATATTGAAACATCACACACTTGAAGAAGAAATGAAATTATTTCCAATTGTTGAGTCGTTATTTACTGAGGAACAATTAGATGCTGTACTGGATTTTATTCCATGGCGCTAATACACCATTCATAAGCAAATGAACAAAGGATACATTGATGAATAGAAAACAAGAATGGCTGACTGCAATTGAACAATATTATCGTCAGGAAGGAAACATGGGTGGAAGTATTATTCTATTTCCAGGTTATCAGCCAGAATTATGTATGATGTTGTCCGCTCACCTTGATATGGAATTTTTTGATTATAGAAAAGAAGAAATGCAGGCCTTTGGTCATCAAGCAGATTCTATCGATCTCACGCATTTAGATAACGCCCTTCGGACACATTCAAAAACAAAAAGTATTTTTTCCCACAATGTAGAAGCTTTATTATGTGTAAAAACGAAGCAGGAAAGACGTGATTGGCTACAGTCTTTTCTGGATGCTGATTGGCCAAATCCTATTTTTTTACCAATAGCCATTTTTCAGGATGATGTACCAGAAGAACACCCGCGTGTCTGTGATTTTGAATTAATGAAAATGCCCAAACATTCACTGACGATTGCATCACAAACTGAGAATCACATGAAGTATGATCTGGAGGCCATGAAAAATTAATTTTTCTCATGCTTCTTTTACATTTAATGGCTATGTAGCTCAGTTGGTTAGTGAGCCGGGCATAAAGGAAAAAAACCATGAGCATTAAAGAAAGCTTTGACAAGCTTCAGCAGCGCCTGAATTTGACCCGGCGTTCCTTTTTGAAAGACACCGCAACCAGTGCAGGCTTTCTTGCAACCGGCGGACTGGTGGAGATGAAATGCGGCAAGAAAGCAAAGGCTTTTTCCTACGAACCTTACCCCAAAGACGATGAGCTGGAAACGGGCATGCCGAGGCAATAGCCTATCCTTATGATAAATATTCTAATATCTGGTTTCAATCCATCAAATCTGATCGTTGGGCCCATTGAAAAAATTTGGGATGGCAGTCTTAATACCGTGGATTATGGCGGCAAAGATACCGTTTCCCGCCAGGTTAAGAATATGACCAATATTGAATTAACCAAACCTTCTATCGGCTTTGTCGCCCACAGCAAAGGGAAATTATAATGAATGCTGCCCTGCCAAATTCTGACCTGCCTGATTTTTTAAGTACCTTTCGGATGCCGTGTTGCCGAGGATCTTAATATGCTGACCACACTGCATGACCGTGAGCCTGATGTGGCCCTGCTGCAAGAGATCAAAACAATTGATTTTCCCTTTTGCCTCACAATCATCCTGGACAGCGGTCCCGGTTCAGATGCAATTTACTTATTACAGGAGTCGATAGAGAAACTCTCCGACGATGTGGATGAAAGCACTCTGGACGATCTGGCTGCCGACTATGCAAGTATTTATCTTAACCATAATATCTCAGCTTCACCTGAAGAATCAGTCTGTCTTGATGAAGGCAGTCTTGTCTGTCAGCAGAGCATGTTTGATGTGCGCACCTGGCATGAAGCTTACGGCCTGGAAATTCCAAACTGGAGAATAAGACCGGATGACCATCTGGTTTATGAACTGCAATTTATTGCTCACTTACTGGAAAAAGTCTATAGTAGAGAAACACTGGATCAGGCTGCCATTTTTATGGATGAACACCTGCTGCGCTGGCTGGGTAACCTTGGCGAACGCGTATTGAAGCGTTGTGACACACAGTACTTTGCAGGTGTTGCCGCACTGACTGCAGCTTATTGTGAAGAACTTCGAGATATTTTTGCGGAAATACTGGGCCAACCTCGTCCTTCCCGGGAAGAAATAGAAGAACGCATGAAACCCAAACAGGTTCAAGCAGAAGAAACGCCTGTGCAATTTATGCCAGGCATGGGCCCAGCAGTTTAGGCTCACTCCATCTAAGAGAATTTTTAATGACTGTTTTAAGAAATATAAGCAAAACGTCTTTACTAAAACTTATTCCCGTCACTTTCGCTGCCTTTATCTGGGTCACACCGGCTTCAGCGGGTGACGCCGCCGCCGGGAAAGTAATTTATGATGGCAAAGGAGCCTGTGCTATCTGTCATGGCGCCACAGGTGCGGGTGACGGCGTTGCTTCTGCAGCATTCAATCCAAAACTTGCCAGCTTCGTAATACCTGCCTTTAGACTGGATACTGATGGCGACGGCAATAGCGGTACCGATACCGATCTGAGCAATGCCATTATAAATGGTGCCGCTAAATACGGTGGCAATGCTGGCATGCCTGGCCGAGCGGATTTCTCCGATACCGAGGTCAACGATCTTATTGCTTATATCCGTTCCCTGCAAAAATAGCGGTCAACTGGAGGGTGAAGTGTACTCTAATAAAAAGCATTTTCTGAACAATATTGCGCAGGAATTACGTCTGCAGGAAATAGATGCCGATGTCTGTGTTCATTCCCTCTGTAATGACATCGATCGCCATTCATAGCTGGTCTTTCGTTGCGCCTAATAGTATTTATTTAACAGAAAAGCGTTGTGCTGCCTGTGGAAATTCTTTTCATTTGCCGAAAAAAAACCTACAATCGAATGAGATACTCTGCCGTATTTGCCGACAACATAACCATAACAGTAATCTTTATCAGGTACTGACTGATAATTGATACATTTACTGATAGCAATTTTTTGTATTTCAGGGGGGAATTTCATATGTCTCAACGGCATCCAATTATAGCAATAACAGGCTCTTCTGGAGCGGGTACATCAACTGTAAAAGGCACTCTTGATACTATTTTCCAGCATGTTGGCGCTCAGGCTGCTTTTGTCGCAGGCGATAGCTTTCATCGCTATGATCGTTCGGAAATGAAGAAACAAAGAAAGAAAGCTAAAAAAAATGGTAAGCGACTGAGTCATTTTGGCCCGGAAGGAAACCTGTTTGATAAGCAATTGGAATTATTTCAGAGTTACGGTAAATATGGTACCGGCCAGAGACGTCAATATATCCATGATGATGAGGAAGCAGCAATTTATGCGTGTGATCCTGGTACTTTTTCCCAATGGGAAACGATTCCTAACGGCACCGATCTGCTTTTCTACGAAGGATTGCATGGCGGAGTGGAAACTGACCAGTATAACCTTGCTGATGAAGTTGATTTATTGATAGGCGTAGCACCTTCTATAAATCTGGAGTGGATTCAAAAAATTAATCGTGATACCAAAGAGCGTGGCTATGATCACGATGATGTGTGCGATGCCATTTATCGCCGTATGTATGATTATATGAATTATATATTACCACAATTTTCAAATACTCATATTAATTTTCAAAGAGTCCCAATTATAGACACTTCTAATCCCTTTATGGTAAGACAGATACCAACAGCTGATCAGAGTCTTGTAGTAATCCACTTTCTAAAATTTCAGCCCTCTGTTGAATACAAGCTGCATTTAAAAGGCTTAATAGAGGGGCTGCAGATCACAACTTACAGCACCGTGGTTATTCCAGGTGGAAAAATGCAGTTCGCCATGGAATTAATTCTGACCAAGCTGATTATAGACCTTATGGAAAAGCGTGCTCATATGAATGACAAAATTTTGTAGGAATAAAAAAATAATGGCTATGTAGCTCAGTTGGTTCGAGCACAGCATTCATAATGCTGGGGTCACTGGTTCACATCCAGTCATAGCCACTATTCACCACTATCTGTTTTACGTAGCGAGAAAATCTTTCAAATATTTGGCCACTGCAACCGTGCGCAGATATCCATAGGACTTGTGATGATTGTGTTTTTCATGGCAATAGCCATTACTGACGAATCGGTCCTTCACACCGAAACCAGCGGAGGGTTTGTACTCTTCACTCAGGGTTAGGTCTGCGCAGACCAGATCCTTGCGGTCACTGTAGTTGGCCCAGCCTTCGGCTAATACTTCGGGCACGCATGGTTTATCTTTACCATCCCACTCCGACTGAGTTTTTGCCTTAACATTCGACAGGCCCAATGGCGAACCAAACGTAATCAGACGCGCCACCTTCAGATCAGTATCACGCAGGCTTCGAAGCACATCGTAGGCGATAATAGAGCCCATGGAATGGCCGATAATCAACAACTCATCAGCCTGGTGCTTTTCAATAAGCTCACGTACTACAGAGCGCAGTGCAGATCGAGTCTGCGTGTCTATCCGGTCACCATAACGTATCTTGCTATTATCATCATAGTACGCGGCCAGGTCTTCAACGACCATGCCTCGCACAGAATTCTTTATCCCTTCAATGCGCTCGTCATCTGTCAATTGCTGTTTCCGATCACCAAACCTGCCAATGATGCCAGAGAAAAACTCACGACCGATATCGATCAGTTTACTGGTATCATCATCCACTTCATCCGTGTCGGGTTCTGTATAGGGTTCTGGCTTAGAGTCCGGCTTTTCATACATCAAATCAGCCCAATAGGCCATTTTGAATTGTGCGGCTGGCAGGGGCTGAGCATCAATACTTTTCAGTCCGTCATTGATTGACTTCAGCCACCAGTCAGAAAGCTGCGTCTTTTCTGGTTTGTTGGATAAACCATGAACGCCAATAATTACTTTGCTCATATTGTATGCTCCTTAATGTCAGCTATGTTCCCTTAGTCAGTACGTAGTTCTTACTCTGACCCCGATCGTATCATGTCTCTTAACGAGACTAATAGCTATTATGCTGCATCCAGAGAGCGGACAGCTAATATATCTGAACCGGAAACCAGTCGGACATCTTTAGTTTTTAATGTTACCAGTGCCTGGGTTTGTCCCGTTCCTGTAACAAACTCCACTTCAATCCCGTCCAGTGAATACATTTCAACTATCGCACCTATATCACCGCGACATAAATTTTTTTCAGGTAAATCTTTTAGTAAAACGATGGTGTCTAAAACATCCAATTTCATTTTTTATCTCCAGGGTATGCGGTGATAAACCTGGGTTAGTCTTCATTCTTGAGGACAATCCACACTGTTGTGATATAAGCAGATTTTTTTGCAGGCCCGGTTATTGTACCTCTGACTTCATACTTTTGATCATATTCAGTTTTTTCAAGTTTTTGAGTATGATTTTCCAGGAGAGCAAGAAGGTCACCTGATAAAAGCTTCCAATTGTCAGGTAAATAGCCAAGTTTCTGAAAATATACCGCTTTAAATCTACCAATAGGCTGAGATATAGAAAGCAAATAATTCCGTATCTTATCCGGTGGAATAATTGCCTTTTCCGTATTGGGTAATAACATTATAGCAGCAATTCCATGGTATATAAGGCTATTCTGAAGAGTTTACCATTAATAATAAACTCTGATTATGCGCTTAGCGCATCCAAAGCAGTCAAGTTTTGATATGTTAAAATTGGATTATTTCAGATCTTCCAGCGTAGTATT
>CBDTVA010000054.1:0-11446 GCA_965363935.1 uncultured Gammaproteobacteria bacterium
AAAATCAGGTTTCTAATAGCTTTAGGTATCTAACAACTTAGGTATCTAACAACTTTGGTTTCTAAATTCGGCTTGCTTCCCTCCATGCAAGAGGCAGAAATAATCCCTCTGAGAGACGCCAGTCCAAGGCATTGTATGGTTCAAAATTGATTAGAATGGTGGACAGTGAATGCTGCCTTAACCAGGGCTGCTTGAATAAGCTGCTTAAGGCAATTAATTTTGAGGCAGGAAAATACCCGGTATCGGACAAAGGCTGCAAAAAACTAAGCATAGACTTTTTTATTAAACTCACACAAATCTTCAATCAGGCAGGCACCGCATTTCGGTTTTCGGGCTGTGCAAATATATCGCCCGTGCAAAATCAGCCAATGATGAGCGTTCAGCAGAAATTCTTCAGGTACCAGTCTTAACAGACGTTTTTCAACTTCCAGCACATCTTTGCCGTGAGCGATTTTAGTGCGGTTGGAGACTCTGAAAATATGTGTATCAACGGCCATGGTGGGCTGACCAAAGGCCGTATTAAGTACTACATTGGCCGTTTTACGACCCACCCCGGGCAATGTCTCCAGAGATTTACGATCCTTTGGAATGCCGCTATTGTGTTGTTCAATCAATAGCTGGCAGGTTTTTATAATATTTTTGCCTTTGCTGTTGTACAGGCCGATGGTCTTGATATATTCCTTCAGACCTTCCTCACCCAGAGCGAAAATGGCTTCCGGTGTATTGGCTGCAGGGAATAGTTTCCCGGTGGCTTTATTAACTCCCTTATCGGTTGCCTGGGCTGATAAAATGACGGCAATCAATAATTCAAACGGGTTTGTGAAATTGAGTTCGGTGGTCGGGTGAGGATTGTTTGCCCGCAGCCGGGAAAAAATTTCAATGCGTTTTTCTTTATTCATGTAATTTTATTCCAGGGCGCGGGGATTCGGGGATTGACAAAGTGCATCACAGGCTTTTCAGTCAGTGACTTCAGCGGCCTGTTGTTGCAGTAATTTTTGCTGCTTTTTCCTGTCCTTTTGTTTTTTATCAATATAGTTTCGAGCCGCCAGTAAAAGTGCCAGCCCCATAAACGCGCCGGGAGGCAGGATCGCCAGTAGAAAACCTTTATAATCAGGTATGATTTCAACCGTGAGCCATTGCATTCCTTCACCAAACATAATATGAGCATTAGCGAGCAGGGTGCCCATGCCCAGAATTTCCCGCAGTGCGCCTAAAGAGACCAGCACCAGAGTAAAGCCCAAACCCATCATTAATCCGTCAAAAAATGATTTACCCAGGGTATTTTTCGAGGCAAAGGCTTCTGCGCGGGCAATAATGGCACAATTGGTTACAATAAGGGGTATAAAAATTCCCAGTATCAGATAAAGTTCGTGGAACCAGGCATGAATTATCAGCTCGATTGCGGTCACTGCGGAAGCAATGATCATTACAAAAACCGGTAAACGAATTTCCGGACGAACTATATTCCGGATCAATGATACCGACATATTGGATAGAATGAGCACCATAATGGTTGCAACCCCCAAACCCAGTGCATTAACCACCGTATTGGAAACAGCCAATAAAGGACAGAGACCCAGCATCTGGGCAAAAATTGCGTTATTGGTCCATAGACCATCACGGGCAATGGGCGCATATTCGTCTATAAATGAGGTTGCGGACACTAATGATGTTTCCGGGTCGGCAGCAGCCGCAGTTTCTGACACTACTTTTGTCATAGGAATTTCAGCCCTTATTTTTTTCCATACAGTTGATCATATTTAGCCTGTTCAAGGAACAGCTTTTGCTGATTATCGTTGTAATAATCCAGCGCCTTATGTACTGCTTTTACTACTGCGCGCGGTGTAATGGTGGCACCGGTGAACTGATCAAAGACGCCACCATCTTTTTTTACCTTCCAGTGTTTTGCCGGGGGATGATTCAGGTTTTTATCATTAAAATCCAGGATCCAGTTATCTTTGGCTACATCAATCTTGTCGCCCAATCCCGGAGTTTCTTTGTGAGCGATGACCCGCACACCGGAAATATTACCAGACGCCTTGATGGCAATGAGTAACTTGATTTCACCGCTATAACCGTTTTGAGTCGAAATAGAAAAGGCTACGGCTACCGGTTTATCTTCCTGCCAGGCCTGATACACGGTAGTTGCTCCTTTATTGCCCAGTTGCGAGTCTGCAGGAAGCAGCAGTTTATTATCCAGCAGTTTATTGGAATAACTGTGCGGCGGAATAATATTATTCAGATTTTTTAACAAATTGGCTTGTTCACTGGCTTCAATTTTTTCTTTGGTTGCTTCAAACGTAGCCATGACCAGACCAGTACCCAGCGCACCAAATCCGGCCAGCAAAGCGGCACTGATCAGCATATTGCGCACCAGCATGGCGTTCATAGCGGTTCCTGATCCTGGTGTTGCTCTTTGGCATGACCGTATACGCGAGGCTGGGTATAGTAGTCCAGCAGAGGAACGCACATATTCATCAGCAGTACGGAAAAAGCAATGGCATCCGGATAACCGCCCCAGGTGCGAATAATATAAATCAGGGTACCTATGCCGATGCCGTATATGACACGTCCCTTGTTGGTGGTCGCCGCTGTAACGGGGTCAGTGGCAATAAAAAAAGCACCCAGCATAGTGGCACCGGAAAACAGATGAAACAGGGGAGAAGGGTTGCTGTCCAGTTCAAAACTGCCGAATAACAGGGATAAAAACCCCAGTGTTGCCAGCAGGGAAACAGGAATATGCCAGCTAATCAAGCCCTTACGCAGCAGGAATAAACCGCCTGCCAGAAAAGCCAGATTGATCCATTCAGTTCCGATGCCGCCCAGCATACCAAAGGCATTGCCCATGGCATGAATTTCACTGATGGTAGCTGAACCACTGAGTACTGAGGTGCGGACAATTCCTAGCGGGGTTGCCGAGGTTAATGCATCTAATGTCATGCCGGGTGGAAATTGCTCAAATAGCTGAAAATTGATCGTTTCTAACAGGCTAAGACTCTGGTATACGTTACTAACCGCACCGGCCTGATTTGCCAGCATGACAGGAGCCTGCCAGTAAGTCGTCATTTCAGCAGGAAAAGAAACCAGCAGAATGGCATACGCAACCATGGCAGGATTAAAGATGTTATAGCCGAGACCGCCATAAAGTTGTTTGGCGACCACTATGGCAAAAAAGACACCGATAAAGGTAAGCCACCAGGGTGCCAGCGGTGGCAGGGAAATGCCAATTAAAACCGCAGTGAGCAGCGCGCTATTGTCACTGAGGTAGATCATGATGGGACGTTGCCTTAAATAAAGCATCAGGGCTTCAAGCGACAGGGCAAACACAATGGCCAGAAAAATATTAACCAGAACGCCATAACCAAAGACATAAGAAGCAACCACAATGCCGGGTATCAATGCCAGCGTGACCACCTGCATCATTTTTGATACCGACAGGGCTGGTTTTAAAAAAGGTGAACTCTGGGCTGAAAACATAGTGGTTTTATTGAATCCTTGTGTTCATTGGTCCTGATCGTCAGATGCACTCGCTTCTGTCTGGATGTCATTCCCGGCATTATCCCGGGCAATATTTCTGGCGTTATCCCGGCGTCGTTTATTGGCGGCATCAATTTGCTTTTGCTGAGCCTCGGTCAGATTATCGGTATTTTTTTTCTGAGCCTGTTGCTGTGCTTTTTTTGCCTTGCTTCGGGCAATGGCTTCCTGGATCAGATCAGAGTGGCTGGCTGCGCTCTTTTTAGCGTCCCTGGCATCCCCGGAAGTATCCGTTTTGCTTGCCTGTTGGGCAATTTTTTTATCCTCAGCTTTCTTTTTCGCCAGTTTTTCCTTGCGTAAACGAGCCGCTTCGGCTTTGGCTAGTTTAGCTTTTTCCAGTCGCTCCAGATGAAACTCATGACGTTCACGGGCAATATTGGCTTTATTACGTTCCCGTTCATCATCCCAGATTTCCGTTTTTGCATAACGGAAATACTGTACCAGGGGTATATTGCTGGGACAGACATAGGAACAGCAACCGCATTCAATGCAGTCAAATATATTGTAATCCTGAATTTTTTCCAGGTCCCGTGCTTTGGCATACCAGTACATTTGCTGTGGCAGTAATGACATTGGGCAGCTCTCTGCGCAACGGGCACAGCGGATACAGGGCATGGCGGGAGGGGGTGTTTTCAATTCATTTTTTGCACTGACCAGCAGGCAATTAGTTGCCTTGGTCACCGGTGTGTCAATGGAGGGCAGGGCAAATCCCATCATTGGACCACCCAAAATGATCTTATCTACCTCATTGCTGTTCAGTCCAACGTGCTCCAGCACATCCCGAATGGGCGTCCCCAGTGGGACCTCTATGTTTTGCGGGTGTTTAATTGCACCGCCGGTTACTGTGACAATTCGGGAAATAAGCGGTTCGCCCCGAAAAACCGCCTGATATGCTGCCGCTGCAGTTGTGACATTGTGACAGATAATGCCAATATTCATAGGCAGGCCCTGAGTGGGAACTTCCTGACCGGTCAGCACCTGGATGAGCTGTTTTTCGCCGCCGGCCGGATATCGTGTCGGCACCTGAACGACTTCAATTTTTGCTTCGGAATTTGCCTCTCTTTGATAGCGGCTGATAGTCTGCTGGTAACCTCTGATGGCTTTTACCAGGGCCTGGTATGCTTCTGGTTTGTTGTCTTCAATGCCAATAAGACATTTTTTTGCTCCAACCACTTTTTTGATCAGCAGAATCCCGAGAATAATTTCTTCCGGACGAGTGCGCATCAAAACATCATCGCAGGTAATGTAGGGTTCACATTCAGCCGCATTAATGATCAGTGTATCGGTATGCATCTTTTGAGCACTTTGCAGTTTTGCGGCACAAGGGTAGAGTGCGCCACCCAGTCCTACAACGCCGGAATTGGCAATCTGTTGTTTGATTTGCACGCTGCTCAGGCTGGCGATACCTTGCATTTCTCCGGTTGAGGGGAGTATAAGTGGTGAAAGTTCCAGCCATTGCTCATAACCATCGGTGTCAATCACCACACAGGGTGCAGACAGGCCCGAAGGGTGTGGGATTGGCCGTTCCTCAATGGCGCTCACAATGCCGGAGCTTGAAGCATGAACCGGCGCGCTTATAGGACCCTCTGCATGAGCCAGCAATTGACCCTTCAGCACTTGGTCCCCCACTTTGACCACCGGTTGAGCGGCATGGCCGATATGCTGGGTCAGAGGAATCACCAGTTGTCTGGAAACTTCCAGCGTGGTTATGGCGTGCTGGTTGGATAAGGATTTTTTACCGTCCAGTTTAATACCGCCTGGAAACGACCATAAGCGTCGTAAGGTAGTTTTAAGTGAATTATTTACCGTATGCGGGAGTGACTGGCTCATGGTCTGGCGCTCTCCGCCATTACATGGTCGATGGTGGTAAAAATATTTTCTGCAGTAGGATTATTGGCATTATATTGCGGTTCCGGCCAGCGCCAGTTTTTTACCGTTTGCTTGACCGGTACCATTTCAATACAATCAACCGGACAGGGTGCCACACAGAGTTCACAACCGGTACATTCGCTTTCAATAACGGTATGCATTTGCTTGGCGGCCCCCAGAATTGCATCGACCGGACAGGCCTGGATGCAAAGAGTACAGCCAATGCAGGTTTCTTCGATAATGACCGCAACAATGGGACCCTGAACAGTGTCTTCCTCTTCTTCCAGGGGAAGCACTTCTACATCCAGCAGGTCGGCCAGAGACTGTATGGTATTTTCACCACCAGGAGGGCATAGATTGATTGGTGCTTCACCGGCTGCAATGGCCTCAGCATAGGGCCGACAACCGGCAAAGGAACATTGTCCGCATTGAGTCTGCGGCAGCAGGGCATCAATCTGGTCTACTACAGGGCTGGATTCCACCTTAAAGATAATGGCCGCCAGTCCCAGTACAAGACCAAAAAATGCGGCCAGAGCAATGAAAGCCAGTATACCGGATAGCATTCTAATTTAATCCCTTGTCCAGACCAGTAAAGCCCAGAAAGGCAATGGACATTAGTCCGGCAGTGATCAGCGCAACGGGTGCGCCCTGAAAAATTTCCGGTACATCCGCGGCTGCAAGGCGTTCCCGGATGGAGGCAAACAATACCATAACCATGGAGAAACCAACTGCCGCACCAAAACCAAACAGAATCGATTCAAAGAAGCCATAACCGGTTTGCACATTGAGCAGAGCAACACCCAGGACCGCGCAGTTGGTGGTGATTAGAGGCAGAAACATACCCAGCACCTGATACAGCATGGGACTGGTTTTGTGTACCACCATTTCAGTGAAATTAACCACCGCAGCAATGACCAGAATAAACGCAATGGTTCTCAGATATTGGATGTCCAGGGGGATCAGGATGTACTGGTTGACCAGATAACTTGAAGCTGAAGACAGGGTCAGTACAAATGTGGTGGCAAGAGCCATACCAGTGGCCACTTCCAGTTTTCTTGACGAGCCCATAAAGGGGCACAGCCCCAGGAACTTAACCAGGACAAAGTTATTCACCAAAATAGTGGAGATTAATATTAAAAAGTATTCACCCATAAGCTTTTAGCCAGTTTTGTCATTAGAGAGTTGTCATTAGAGAGTTGTCATCAGAGAGTTGTCATCATTTCACCCGCATACCAGGTTGTGCGGCCTGTGCCTGAGCATCATCAGGATTGAGGATCCATAAATCTTTTCCACCTGGACCTGCTGCCAGCACCATACCTTCGGAGACACCGAAACGCATTTTTCTGGGCGCCAGATTGGCGACCATTACGGTCAGCTTGCCTTCCAGTTCTTCTGGCGCATAAGCAGACTTGATACCGGCAAAAACATTTCGGGTCTCACCGCCCAGATCCAGAGTCAGTTGCAATAATTTGTCTGCCTTATCAACGTGTTCTGCCTTAATAATTTTCGCAATCCGCAGGTCAATTTTGGCAAAGTCATCAAAATTAATAATTTCACTGATAGGATCAACCTGTAAAGGTGCTGTAACGCTATCGGTCGAATTATCTGCCTGAGTCGCTGAAGCCTGCTTTTTATTAGCTGCTTTACCCGCTGAAGGCTCTTTGCCAGCTGAAGGCTCCTTACCAGCCTCAAGAGCCTTTAATTCCTCTTTTGAAGCATCAATAACGGCTTGCACCTGATCTTCTTCAACTCGCATCATCAGAGGTTTGAATTTTTTGATGTCATGTCCGGTTAATGGTGTCTGGGCATCACTCCACTGCATGTCTTCGAGATTAAGAAAGTCGCAGGTTTTTTCAGCCATTACCGGCAACACAGGGCTGAGGTAAATAATCAGCTGGCGGAACAGATTCAAGCCCATACTGCAGACATCATGGACTTCCTGCTCCCGGCCTTCTTCTTTAATTGCCTGCCAGGGTTTTTTGTCATCAATATACTGGTTGGCCAGATCCGCCAGGGCCATGATTTCGCGTATGGCTTTGCTGAATTCACGATCTTCAAAATGCCTGGCAATGGGTTCAGCTGCCCCGGCAAACCGGGCAAATAATTCCTCCTCGCTGACATTGATTGATAAGGTGGAATTAAATTTCTTTTTGATAAAGCCGGCGCAACGACTGGCAATATTGACTACTTTTCCGACCAGATCAGAATTCACCCGGAGGCGAAAATCTTCCAGGTTTAAATCCAGATCCGTCACACCGCTGCCTAGCTTGGCGGCAAAATAGTAGCGTAGATATTCCGGGTTTAATTGTTCCAGATAGCTTCGGGCTTTAATAAAGGTTCCCCGGGATTTGGACATTTTTTGTCCGTCAACGGTTAAAAAGCCATGCGAAAAAATAGCTGTCGGTGTTCTGAAGCCGGCACCGTGCAGCATGGCGGGCCAGAACAGGCCATGGAAATAAATAATATCTTTGCCAATAAAGTGATATAACTCGGTCTGACTGTCGGATTCCCAGAAACTGTCAAAGTCAAGGCCCTGTTTGTCGCACAGGTTTTTAAAACTGGCAATATAGCCAATAGGGGCATCCAGCCAGACATAAAAAAACTTGCCTGGCGCATTGGGAATTTCAAAGCCAAAATAGGGCGCATCACGGGAAATATCCCATTCCTGCAATCCGGCTTCAAACCATTCCTTAAGCTTGTTACTGACTTCATCCTGCAAATGTCCAGAAGCGGTCCATTCTCTTAACATGGGTTCAAAGTCAGGCAATTTAAAGAAGTAGTGCTCAGAATCTTTTTCCACGGGTTTGGCACCTGAGACAGCAGACACTGCATTCTTCAACTCAGTGGTGCTATAGGTGGCACCGCAGGCTTCACAATTATCGCCATATTGATCCGCAGCCCCGCATTTCGGGCATTCGCCTTTGATAAAGCGATCCGGCAAAAACATTTCTTTTTCCGGATCATAGGCCTGTGAAATGGTACGCATGCTGATATGACCTGCCTCGTGCAGACGGTTATAAATGGTTTCAGCAAAAAAACGATTTTCCGGGGAATGGGTGCTGTGATAATTATCAAAAACGATGGCAAAGTCTTTAAAATCAGCCTGGTGCTCCTTGCTGGTATCGCTGATCAACTGCTCTGGGCTAATCCCTTCGGATTGGGCGCGCAGCATAATGGGCGTCCCATGAGCATCATCAGCACACACGTAGTAACATTCATGACCTTGCATTTTCTGGAATCGTACCCATATGTCTGTCTGAATGTATTCGACAAGATGCCCTAAATGAATTGAACCATTGGCATAAGGCAAAGCACTGGTAACCAGGATCTTTCTCTTACTGTTTTCGCTTCTCTTACTATTAGAGTTGACTTGTGTTGCCATTGCCTGAATTGCCCTTATTGTAGGTTTGAATTGCCTGCGATTATGTTGGAAAACCAAACAGGGTATCTTAACAATTTTAGTCGTTCTTTCTCAAGTTGGTCGAGAGCAAATAATGAAATACTGCCTTGATCCCTGAGCATAATTTAAGTTTATTTGAGTATTTCAGGAAAGTCTGTATAATACCGCACTAATTTACTCAAGAATTAATCTGATTCAGAAACACTATAGCTGGAGTTTTTAACCATGGCAACTGCTGAGCAAGTTGAAGAAAAATTAAAAGAATTTATTGACCCTTACCTGGAATCCGATCTGGCTTCTGCCCACTGTTTGAAGAGCACACAGGTTGAAGGCTCAAAAGCCATTGTTGATATTGAACTGGGCTTTCCTCACAAGGGTTATCAGCAAGAGTTAAGCGATAAGCTAACGGTCCTGCTGAAAGAAATTGACGGTATTGATGATGTACAAATCAATGTCAGCAGCAAAATTGTTGTGCATGCCGTGCAAAAGGGTGTTCAGCCTATTCCAGGCGTGAAAAATATTGTCGCTATTGCCTCTGGTAAAGGTGGCGTCGGTAAATCAACCACCACAGTTAATCTGGCTCTGGCTCTGGCGGCAGATGGTGCACGCGTTGCTGTTCTGGATGCCGATATTTATGGTCCCAGTATGCCAAGAATGCTGGGTATTACAGGTAAGCCGGAATCGGCTGATGGTCAATCTCTGGAGCCCATGTTAAATTATGGTATCCAGACCATGTCGATTGGCTTTTTGGTTGATGATGATACGCCAATGATCTGGCGCGGACCTATGGTCACCCAGGCTCTGGAGCAATTATTTAAAGATACCCGCTGGAAGGATGTCGATTATCTGGTTGTGGATCTGCCGCCGGGTACCGGCGACGTGCAGCTGACTCTGGCGCAAAAGATCCCGGTCAGTGGTGCTGTCATTGTTACTACACCTCAGGACATTGCCTTGCTGGATGCCCGTAAGGGCCTGAAAATGTTTGAAAAGGTCAATGTGCCGGTACTGGGTGTGGTGGAAAATATGTCCATTCACATCTGTAGTAACTGTGGTCATGAAGAACGCATCTTCGGTGAAGGCGGTGGTCAGCGTATGTCGGAAGAAGAAAATGTTACTCTACTAGGTTCCCTGCCGCTGGATATAAGCATCCGCCAGCTGGCAGACGAAGGCAAGCCAACGGTTTTTTCTCAGCCTGATAGCCGTATCACTGAACTGTATATTGATATTGCCCGCAAAGTGTCAGCCAAACTGGCACTAAAAGCGCGTGACTACACTAACAAGTTCCCCAAAATTGTAATCAAGAACGATTAAGTTCTGAGTCAATAAACAGTAAACCGATGCTGATCTACTAGATCATCAGGGAATGATAGTGAAAAAACCGGAGTGCAGAAATGTACTGCGGTTTTTTTATGCCATGCTGCTCAGGGATTTAACGATTTTAGTGATACTTTAAGGTTTAATCTTTAATTTCAACTACAATAAAATTATCAATTCGAATTTAAGGGGGAAGGTGCTTTGTTCGTGATAATCATGCCTTAGCAGCATGTTGATTTGAATAGCAAGGCTTAATTGCTGCCCTGTTTTTCGGTATTCAAATACTTTAATCTGAGGAGGTTCAGGTGGTCAATCAAACGCATTATCAAACATTGGATGTTGACGAGAATGCTTCCCAGGACATGATAAAATTTGCTTATCAGCGGTTATTAAAAGATGCTAAAGACAAGTTACAGGATTCCCCCCTGTATTTTGAGAAAGAACAAAACCTCAAACATGCCTATCAGGTGCTATCCAGTCCGTCACTTCGACAGGCATACAATAATAAGTTAGCCCGGGAAAGTGTCACAGCAACAAATAATGACAATGATGCATCCGACTCTTTTAATGCAGCGGAGTTTTTTGGCGGACTGTTTTTTTCCAAAGCTTTTCTTGGCTCGGTAGTGCTTATTATTATTTTGCTGGTTATTCTTCCCAGCGGTGAAGAGCGAGTGGTCAAGGAAGTCGTTAACAAACAGCTTGATTATGATTATGATGTCCGCAATCAGCAAATGGAGCTGTCGCGTCAGAAGGAGGAACGAAACGCATCCAGCCAGGAATATCGGGATCGGTTGTCTGAACGTCAGCAGGAAAGCAGGGAAATTTCAGAACAACGCAGAATTGACATGGAAGAGCGTCGTCTGGAGCTGCAGGAACAAAGGGAAATGGAAAAAATCGCCAGAGAAGATCGCCTCTTGGCCCTGAAAGAGGAAAGAGCAGCGAGACAAGCTGAATATGACCTGAAACGTCAAAAGGAAACTGAAAGAAAACAGGAAAAATATAGAAAACAACAAGAAGAATATAAAGCGAAAAGACGTTCGCGTGAATTTATTGAAAGGACTGAACGAACGGCTGAACTACAAAAAGAGGTCAACAGTTTAAGAGCAGGTTATAATTAGTTGTCCTTGGTGTGCTGAGTTAATTTAAAAGCAGCCCTGAATCATCAGGGGATCATTACCCCGAATAAAGCCGGTGTGTAGAAAGGCAGACCGGCTTTTTCGAGCTGTTTCCCGCAAACTTGTTTTTATTGCCCATCGCATAGATAATATACACACCTAAATAGCCAAAAAAATGAGTAATTTACTTTTATGAGCATTAAGTCAGATCACT
>CBDTVA010000055.1:0-11403 GCA_965363935.1 uncultured Gammaproteobacteria bacterium
TTGCAATGACTTTAAGTTCCGGCAGTGCATTTTCGCTGCGATCTCTGTGCAATAAAATACTCAAACGCAATAATATAGCCAGATAAATAACGGATTGACCACAACCGCTGGAAAGGGATTTGAATTCCTGTTTTGGGAATTTTCTGCGCTGTGCGCGGATCAATAAGGCCAGGCGATGTTGTTCCTGACGTGAAAAGCCCGGCAGATCGGAATTCTCGATGATATAGGCGCCGTGTTTATGATACTGGTTATGGGCAATTGACAGGCCGATTTCATGCAATAATGCGGCCCATTCCAGTGTATGTTCACTGTCAAACTGTGTGATAGACCACTGCTGTTTTACTTGGTCATAAATTTTCAGTAAGGTTTTTCTTACTTCATCCGCTTGCCTGCCATCAACATGGTATTGTTTGAGTAAATGGTTAATTGTTCTTTGACGAACGTCTTCGTGCCTGAAACGACCCTGTAGATCATAAATAACGCCTTCTCTCAAGGCGCTGTCAGAAGCATTCATTGAATCAATTTCCAGCACTTTAAATGCCGCGTATAAAACCGCAACACCACCTGAAAATACAGCCTGACGTTCAGCATTGAGCCCATCCAGTTCAAGCCTGGCAATACTTTTTTTCTTGATCATTTCTTTTATCAGCCATTGCAACCCTTTCGTGGTGATACCAGCAAAGGCGGCAGTGGCTTCAGACTTGTCATGTTGTGTACGTAATACCTTAGCGATAGCCTTAATCGTACCAGATGCACCAGTGGCATAGTTCCAGCCGACATTTCGATACGTGGTTTTTATACTTTGCAATTCCAGTCGAGCGTATAATTCTGCAATCTTAAAGTTACCTTCACTGAGTTTGCCATCAGAAAAAGCTTTTAACGTCATGCTGACACAACCCATATGCAGGCTTTCTGTATGACTGGGAGTAAACCCCTGACCTATTATAAACTCTGTACTGCCACCACCAATATCAATAACCAGGCGGTTAGAAGTATTTTCTGACTGACTATGAGCTACGCCCAGGTAAATAAGGCGAGCTTCCTCACGCCCTGCAATGACTTCTATAGGATGATTCAGAGATTGTTCTGCCTGCTTAATAAACTGTGCTCCGTTTTTTGCTTTGCGCAGAGTATTGGTTCCGACAATACGAATATTTTCTTCGGGTATATCCTTAAGTCGCTGTCCAAAACGGGCAAGGCAATCTAAAGCAATTTTTTGAGACTCATTTGTGAGTTCATCCTCGTCATTAAGACCTGATGCAAGCCTGACCATTTCTTTCATACGATCAATGATCAGGAGCTGATCGTTTTTTATCTCTGCAACGATAAGATGAAAACTGTTGGAACCTAAATCAATGGCAGCAAAAATATTTTCCTTATCTTTTGGGTAAGAGTTTGAATCAGAACTTGGATCAGAACTTGAATTAGAGCTTTCTGAATGGCAATTTTCTGCCAGCCTGGTCATATTTTGTGTGTGTGAATTGTCTGTGATCATAATTGTTAGTATAAAAAATCTGTTTAATTGATATCAGTAACTTTAATTCGGTAGTTGCTATCTAATTCGGAACGGCGTTTTGTTGAATAGGTATAACCGCCGCTTTGCTGATTTAGCTGATTAATGGCGCCGCCAAGGTAAATCCACTGGCCAAGTTTTCCTGTGACCATGGTATCTATTGAACGGGTGTTGATTCGATCCGGATGCTCACGATTCATTGAACGATTATGGGGGCGGATTTTTAAGGTCACCTGATCACCATAGAGCGTGGGAAAAACATCAAAGCCTGAGGTCACATCGACCAGTTCGACTGAATTTTGCCAGGGACGATGCCTGTTGTAATTACTGTAATAGGGTACCTGTTGGCCAACCTGGATATAGGACCAATTGCCTTCTAATGCCCTTAGTTTAAAGTGAGCCGGATTGTTTTGCGAACTGTTTCGCCGTGTATGGGTAGTTTTTATGACGGAACCATTGTTGCCATAACGGACACTTGTGTTGGGATTATAATGTTCTGGTGTACGACTTGTTATTACCCCGTTGTCACCAATTTTTAGCCTTCCTTGCACACTATTGTGTTGAGAATTGCCACTGACATCCAGCGTACTGGCAACTTCAATAAGGAGACTGCGCAGTGGTTTGTCGATTTCTTTCAGCAATTGCTCAATTTCAAGAAGAATGTGATTGGGTGCTTTGACAATAAGGGTATTATTCCGGGCGGTAATTCTTGCCGTATTACCATACAGCGGTGCAATCGTCTGGATCAAAGCCTGCCCGGACTGCCGGGTCTGAAAAACCTTGAGACTGGATTCTGCATAAAGGCTGGGCGGGAACAGAAAAACAAAGAAAAATATAACAGTTTGCCACTTAGTCAGCATCATATGCCTACTTTACTTAAGGATACTATCTGTATTTTAGCTTTAAACAGGTAATAGATACAGTTTAAAGACTTAAGCGTCGTAATGTACTGTCAACCATGCCACGTTGCCACATGTCATGAAATTGTTCGGACAGTTTTCTGGCGGTTAGTGGGGCATAAAAATTACCCCTGGCGTCATAGCGATCGGGATTGTTCTGGATAATATAAGCGCGATCATCAAAAATTATAAATGTTTCAAAAATATCCTGATGTTCTTTTGCTGTGACTTTAATACTGATATGGCTGCTGATACGACGTGCCAGCTCCAGCAGACGATGATTTTTCTGGGCCATGGGTCTGGCATCATGAACCAGGATATGAATATGGGTCCTGTGACTTTTTATCGCCAGGTCCTTGATAGCCTCATAAAGCTCTTCTGTGTCATACAGACTATAATCCAGTTGATGACTGAAAATAAGGATACTGTGTTGAGCCTGTTGGCTTATGGCAAGGATAAGCTGTCTGAGCTCTTCCCGAAATTCAACCTCAACCAGTTGGTCTGTTTCGCCAAGTTTGTATGCAGTGAGATCAATCATTTTTGAACCTTATGTTGACTGCTTTTTAGTTTCTTATAAGGACAGTGTCATTTCTTTATGAGCTATACCGGCGTCCATAAATTGTTTACTGCTAATTTCAAATCCAGACTTTTGGTAGAAGGGGATTACATACACCTGAGCATTTAAAATGATCTGTCTGATCCCCAGTTTCAAACAATCATCAATACAGGTTTGCAATATTTTTGTCCCGATACCATGACCTCGCCATGCTGACAGCACAGCCATACGGCCTAAATGTGCCTGGTCATTATTAATAATAATTCTTGCTGTGCCAATTGCAAGTTTTTCATCGTCCAGCTTCACTTCAGCAAGCACATGGCGGGCACTTTTATCCAGATCATCCCATTCAAGTTCCACTGGAACCCCTTGCTCCCGAATAAAAACTTGTTCACGGATGGTTTTTAAGCGGGTTTTACTGGTATTCCAGTCAGTAAGATAAAAATAATACTTTGCATCAGATTTTTGATTGTTCATTTTCTTTCAACAAGGGTTAGCATTTAATACGGTTTGTATATAAATGAATGTTTCAAACACCAAATCACTTCTACGTCATCCCCTCTCTAAAAGCGAAAAAATAAGAGCAAAAGACAAATCAAAAAAAGTTTAAAAACCACTAAGCTTCATTGTATGCAGCTGAATTTATTAGCTTTTATCTTTTGTTTTTGACTTTGCTTTTTCGCTCTTAGTGAGAAAAATGATGCGGGTAAGAGGCTGGTGAGGTATGGCTTACCTTACTGGGGCATTTCGAGCCATGGATGGCGAGGATGAGCGATACATGGAGGTACTTGAGCGTCCCCGGTAAGGTAAGCCATACCTCACCAGCCTCTGATTTCTATAGCACCACCTTTTCGAACGCCCCCCTAAATATTTTTTGCCTGCTCAACAGCATTACCAATATAACTGGCAGGTGTTAATGCCTGTAATTCCTGTTTAGCCTGTTCAGGAATATCCAGGGTATTAACAAAATCTTTTAATGTTTGCGCAGTGATGGACTGCCCGCGTGTTAACTCTTTTAACTTTTCATAAGGTTGTTCAACACCATAACGGCGCATAACTGTTTGGATAGGCTCGGCCAGAATTTCCCAGGTATTATCCAGATCGCTGGCCAGGGCCTCTTCATTAATCTTCAATTTACTGATGCCGCGCAGGGTAGAAGAATAAGCAATAATAGAATGTGCAATACCAACACCCAGGTTTCTTAACACAGTAGAGTCGGTCAAATCACGCTGCCAGCGGGAAATGGGCAGTTTATTGCTCAGGTGATTAAGCAGAGCATTGGCAATGCCCAGATTGCCCTCTGAATTTTCAAAATCAATCGGATTTACCTTGTGCGGCATGGTTGAAGAACCCACTTCACCGGCAATGGTTTTTTGCTTGAAATAGCCCAGGGATATATAGCTCCAGATATCCCGGTTAAAATCTATCAGAATATTATTAAAGCGAGCCAGAGCATCAAAATACTCGGCAATATAATCATGAGGCTCAATCTGTATCGTGTAGGGATTAAAATCAACGCCCAGGCTTTCAACAAATTTTTTGGCAATCTCGGGCCAGTCCAGTTCGGGATAAGCGCTGAAATGGGCATTATAATTGCCCACCGCACCATTAATTTTCCCCATAACCTGAACGGCTTTAAACTGCTCGTACTGACGTTTCAGGCGATAGGCCACATTAGCCATTTCCTTGCCCATTGTCGATGGTGATGCGGGTTGACCATGGGTTCGGCATAACATAGGGACATCTGCCAGTTGGTGGGCTAGTTTGATAATAGCTTTAATAACTTCACACAACTGAGGCAAAATAACATCGCTTCTGGCTTCACTGAGCATTAGCGCGTGTGACAGGTTATTGATGTCTTCAGAGGTACAGGCGAAATGGATAAATTCATTAATGGCCATTAATTCTGCGTTATCTTTTATTTTCTCCTTGAGAAAATATTCCACCGCTTTCACGTCATGATTGGTAGTGCGTTCAATGCTTTTAACCCGCTGGGCATCTTCAAGCGAAAAGTTGTCAATAATACTGTCCAGCAAACTACAAGCGGGTTCGGACAGGGCAGGCACTTCCTTGATTTCAGAATTGACCGCGAGCGTCTGTAACCAGCGGATTTCTACTAGAACCCGGTGTTTTATCAAGCCAAATTCACTAAAAATAGGGCGAAGATTGGACGTTTTGCTGCCATAACGGCCATCAATCGGTGAAACTGCACTTAAACTATTCAAATCCATTCTCAGGGACCTCATTTAAGATTGTGAAATTAGCATACCAGTCTGGTAAAACGAAACCGAATATTATAACTGAAGGAATAAGTGTGGGAAAGGAAATAGTCGGACAAGTTTTAAGACAATGTTCTTTGCTATTTGGCTATTATTTTGTGAAAGTACTTATCCAGTTCAACTGCTTTAGGTTATAATATGGCTAATTTTATCTACTGGAAAAAGTGAATTTCAAAGGAATTCTATGCTTACTGAATACAGACAACACGCTGCTGAACGCGCTGAGCAGTCATTGCCTCCCTTGCCATTGGATGCGAAACAAACTGCACAATTACTGGAACTGATTATACAGCCGCCTGCCGGGGAAGAAGAATTCCTGTTGGATCTGTTGGTTAACCGTGTACCGCCGGGTGTCGATGATGCTGCTAAGGTTAAAGCTGAATTTCTGGCTGATATTGCAACTGCTAAGCAAGCGTGTTCTATTATCACTCCCGCCAGGGCAATAGAAATACTGGGTTCGATGGGCGGAGGTTATAATATTCAGGCTCTGGTTGGCTTATTGGATATTGAAGAGCTGGCAGCGGTTGCTGCAACTCAGCTCACCGGTTCTCTGCTGATTGCGGATGCCTGGCATAGTATTATGGAAAAGGCAAAAAGCAATGCGTCTGCTAAACAGGTGGTTGATTCCTGGGCTGCAGGAGAGTGGTTTAGTAAACGCGACAAGCTGGCTGAATCTATAACGGTAACTGTGCTGAAAGTAGCGGGTGAAACCAATACAGATGATTTGTCTCCAGCGACTGAAGCCTGGTCACGTCCTGATATTCCATTGCATGCTCAAGCTATGCTGATCAGCAAAATGCCTGATGCACTAAACACCATTGATGAACTCAAGAAAAAGGGGCATTCTATTGCTTATGTCGGTGATGTGGTTGGCACAGGGTCATCCCGTAAATCAGCGATAAACTCCGTCCTGTGGCATATGGGAGAAGATATTCCCTTTATTCCCAATAAACGCCAGGGTGGTGTGGTATTGGGCGGAAAAATTGCCCCTATTTTCTTTAATACTGCAGAAGATTCCGGTGCATTACCAATTGAATGTGATGTGTCAAAAATGCAAACCGGTGATGTGATCACCATAAAGCCTTATGCCGGAGAAATTTGTGACGAGCAGGGCAATGTACTCAGTACGTTTAGTTTAAGCCCGAATACCCTGGCAGATGAAGTTCAGGCTGGAGGGAGAATTCCACTGATTATTGGTCGTGGCCTGACGGATAAAACCCGTGAAGCCCTCGGGCTGGAACCAACGGATATTTTTATTCGTCCGCAAACAGCCAAAGATACGGGCAAAGGTTATACCCTGGCTCAAAAGATCGTTGGTAAGGCCTGCGGCGTAGCAGGGGTACGTCCAGGAACTTATTGTGAACCCAGAATTTCAACAGTCGGCTCTCAGGATACCACCGGCGCCATGACCCGGGATGAATTAAAAGAACTGGCCTGTATGGGCTTTGCCTCTGATCTGGTGATGCAGAGCTTTTGCCATACTGCGGCGTACCCCAAACCAGTTGATATTAAATTACAGGGCACTTTGCCAGACTTTTTTACCCAGCGTGGTGGCGTTTCCCTGCGCCCAGGTGATGGTATTATTCATTCCTGGCTGAATCGCATGTTATTGCCCGATCAGGTCGGCACTGGCGGTGATTCCCATACCCGTTTCCCATTAGGTATTTCCTTCCCCGCAGGTTCCGGTCTGGTTGCCTTTGCTGCCGCTATGGGAGTTATGCCTCTGGATATGTCGGAATCGATTCTGGTTCGTTTTAAGGGCACTTTACAACCGGGAATCACCCTGCGTGATCTGGTGAATGCCATTCCCTGGCAGGCTATCCAGGATGGCAAATTAACCGTTGATAAAGCCGGAAAAATTAATGTTTTTAATGGCCGTGTGCTGGAAATAGAAGGCCTGCCTGATTTGAAAGTTGAGCAGGCATTTGAATTGGCTGACGCTTCTGCAGAACGCTCTGCCAATGGTTGTACAGTGAGATTGAATAAAGAACCCGTTATTGAGTATCTTAAGTCCAATATTGCGTTATTAAGCTGGATGATACGTGAAGGTTATCAAGACAGCAAAACTCTGCAACGCCGAATTGATGGCATGCAGTCCTGGCTGGAAAATCCGCAATTACTGGAACCGGATGCAGATGCTGAGTACGCTGATATTATTGAAATCGACCTGGATACTATTAAAGAGCCTATTCTTGCCTGCCCAAATGATCCGGATGATGTAAAATTGTTGTCAGAAGTAGCCGGGCAAAAAATTGAAGAAGTGTTTATTGGCTCCTGTATGACCAATATTGGCCACTATCGTGCAACCTCAAAAGTGCTTGAAGAGCATTTAAATAAGGGCGGCGGTGCTATTCCAACCCGTTTATGGATTGCTCCACCAACTAAAATGGACGAGCAGGAGTTAATTAAAGAAGGCATCTTTAGTATTTTTGGCCGTGCCGGAGCCAGAACAGAGTTACCAGGCTGTTCACTGTGTATGGGTAATCAGGCACGTGTTGCTGATGAGTCCAATGTCGTTTCAACCTCAACTCGAAACTTCCCGAACCGTTTAGGTAAAGATGCCAAAGTTTATCTGGCGTCTGCTGAATTGTCAGCTGTGGTATCCACTTTGGGCAAACTGCCGGCACCTGAGGAATATCTTGAGGCGGTGAGCGTACTCAATGGTGTTGAGTCGGATGTGTATCGATATCTGAACTTTAACGATATGGCAGAGTATCTATAAGCTGAGTTTATGGTTTTTTGCAGGTTAAGGTGAGGTACGAACCCTGACCTGCAAACGTAAACCCTTCCAGTCTGGCCATTCACTGTCGAACGCCAAACAAAATTTCTCTTTTTTTCCCTAGTCCGGGAGCCCTGGACATGGAAAAACCAGCCCTTGTTAAACTGCGCCGTACAAAACCTGCAGCAGTAAAAGTACTTATAGTTGCCCCGGATTTACTCAAATTGGCCACTGTTTTAAATAATTCCGCCTGCCACATATCCGGATTTTTTGCCGGTGCAAATCCGTCCAGATACCAGGCATCAATGGTATTATTTTGCATCGGTAAAAGCTGCTTTAAGCCAGCTGTTGCATCATCAATCAACAGGTTTAAGCGGATTTTCCGGTCAAACAATTCAAACTCAAAATGCTTGATTTCCGGGTCGGCAATATATTGCGGATACTGCTGTAATAGCTCAGTACAATAGGGCGTCAATTGTGGCCAGTTTTGACTGAACGTGAGGTATATTTGTTGCAGTTGTGATTTTGTCAGAGGATATTTTTCTACTGAGGTATATTCAAGCGTGCATGTTAAATCAGAGACCTGTAACCAGTGAAAACAGGTGATCAGAAAGTTTAAACCAGTGCCAAAACCTGTTTCAGCGATTTTCAGAGAGGTGGATGCCGGCTTTTTTTCCAGATCATAGAAACGTTGGGGAAAACCATTATGTTTTAAAAATACATATTCTGTTTCAATAAAGCCTCCATCAGTGGAAAAGTAATAGTCCTGAAATAGTTCAGAATAAGGTTCGCCATTTTCCAGCCAGCGAATTGTTGCGGTTTCGAGAGTGATAGCCTTCTCCTGATTGACAAAAGCAATTAAACAATTATACTTTTTGTATGGTTTTCAAAATAATAACAACTATAAAAACCTTTATGACATTTTTATATAAAAACCTCATATTTTACAGGATGTTTGCTAACGATGCCTGAATTATCTATTATCGATGATGAATTACAAATAGCAGAGATATTGGCTGAAGTGGGGGAAATGGCTGGTTATAAGGTATCAATTTTTACTGAAGCCAGAAAATTTCTTAGCGAACACGCTCGACATGGGCATAAGGAACCCGATGTTATTTTCCTGGATTTGACCATGCCGGATATTGATGGTATTGAAGTCATTACTGAGCTGGGCAATAGAAAAAGTAAGGCAATTCTTGTTCTTATGAGCGGCTTTGATATGGATCTGCTGCAATCTGCGCAACAGCTTGCCCAGGAATATGGTTTGAATGCCATTGAGTCATTTACTAAGCCCATGGATATTGACCATGTCATTCAGCTTTTGGAAAACCTAAAAAGCACTCTTTAGATGAGTGTTTCTGTGTCAGTTTTATATTACATTATTGTTAAACCTGTTAAATTGCAATTTTCTATTAAGCGACTTAT
Organism: uncultured Gammaproteobacteria bacterium; assembly: GCA_965363935.1. GTDB lineage: Bacteria > Pseudomonadota > Gammaproteobacteria > GRL18 > GRL18 > CBDTVA01. The sequence goes on from CBDTVA010000055.1 coordinate 9,395, forward strand.
CCTGCTGCTGCTTTTAATCTGTAGTCCTTTTCTTTTAATATCCTGCTCTGACGAAAAACAATTTTCTAATAATTCCAACACCTATAAACCTTACGCTTATAAACCCTATACTTATAAACCAGAGTTTTCGGTTACATCGCCAAAAGGCAGAGAACGTGAATATATTTTCGGCGTGCATCCCCTGCACAATCCACAACGCTTGCAGGAAGTCTTTGGTTCTTTGATGGAATATCTTAGCGATAATATTTCTAATGCTCAATTTAAACTGGAAGCATCAAGAAATTACGCTACCTATGATAAGAAACTATATGCCCATAAATTCCATTTTGCACTGCCCAACCCTTTCCAGACAATCAATGCCATTGATAAAGATTATACAGTCTTTGGTAAAGTGACCGATGATGAAAGCTTTCGGGGTATTATTCTGGTACGCAAGGACAGCGGTATTGAAAAAGTTACGGATCTGATAGGTAAAGCAGTAAGCTATCCCGCGCCTACCGCGCTTGCTGCTACTATGATGCCCCAGTATTACCTGCAAACACATGGCGTAGATGTGATGACGCAACTTGATAACCGCTATGTGGGTTCCCAGGAGTCCTCAATCATGAATGTTTACCTGAAAAATACAGTGGCCGGTTCAACCTGGCCACCACCATGGAAAGCTTTATCCAAAGAGCGTCCTGAATTGGAACGGGAATTAAAGGTTATCTGGCAAACGCCAAGTTTACCTAATTTAAGTCTGGTGGTTTTATCCGGGATCCCCGATGACGTGTTGGCTAAAGTGAGTCAATTGATGTTTGATTTGCACAAATCTGAACAAGGCAGAGCCGTCTTGTCTATACTTCATGTATCCGGTTTTGAAGCAGCAAATAATAACACCTATCAACCTGTGCGTGATTTTGTAAAACAGTTTTCTGAAAAAGTCAGACCAATTGATAAGCAACCCTGAGCCAATTTAGACCCAGAACAAATATGATAAGCAAAATTAAAAATTTCTGGACCGTATCTGTTGCGCGGCAGCTTATACTTGGCATCGCATTAATCCATGCGCTTTTGATGAGTATTTTTGTTTTTGATCTGGTTGGACGTCAGCGTGAGTTTATGATTGAACAAAATACCTCTCAGGCTAAAGGACTGGCTGAAGCGCTGGCAGCAAATGGAACTTCCTGGATATTGGCTAATGATATTATTGGTCTTGAAGAAGTTATTCTTTCCCAGTCCCGTTTTCCGGGACTGGATTATGCCATGTTTCTGGATATGAATGGTAAGGTGCTGGGGTATACCGACAGAGAAAAAGTTGGCTTATACGTTAAGGATTCTGTGAGTCAAAAACTTCTTAGCAGTTCAGCGAAAATCATGTATCTTATCAAGAATCCTTCATTTATAGATGTTGCGGCTCCCGTGATGATAAAAGAACAGCAAATTGGCTGGGCAAGAGTGGGAGTAAATCGTTATGAAATTGTGCATAGTCTGGATGTGGTCACCTCTAATGGCTTAACTTACACCCTGATTGCTATTTCTGCCGGCGTATTCTTCGCATGGTTTATGGCCAGAGGGTTGACGAGCTCTATTCGTGAATTGACCAATGCTTTGCAGCAAGTTATTAAGGGGAAGCGTGACATTAAATGCGAAATAAACCGACAGGATGAAATTGGGATATTGAGTCAGAATTTTAATCTGATGTTGGTAAGCATTAAGGAACAAGAGGAAAAAGTCAAACAGACTCATGAAGCATTGCTTGAAAGTGAAGTGAAATTTCATCGTCTGGTGGATGCTATGAGTCGTGAATATTTTCTTTATGCTTATGATACGAACGGGGTTTTTACTTATACAACACAGTCAATAGCATCTGTTCTGGGGTATACGGTTGATGAATTTAAAATAAACTATAATGACTTTTATACCAGTAATCCAGTGAATGAAAAAGCAAAAATACATATTGAAAAGAGTATTAAAGGAGAATTACAACCTTCATATGAACTGGAAATATACCACAAAAATGGAGATAA
>CBDTVA010000056.1:0-11376 GCA_965363935.1 uncultured Gammaproteobacteria bacterium
CCGCAAAAAGATCCGCTCTATGCGGATTTATTTCCAATTATGCCGCCTCCCGGACTGGATCGTGACCCTCTGCTGGCTGAAGAGTTGTTGATGGAAACCTGCTACAATTGTCATCCGGGTAAAAGCGCCAAATGTTTACGTGGTGCAATGGGTGGTTCTGGCACTGTTTGCCAGGATTGTCATGGTCAGATGACCCAGGTCGGTGATGACTTCACTGAAGAGTTTCCTACTAAAGGATTTCCAGCGGGAGCCAATCCAGACAAACGTGTTTCCTGGGCATCAGAACCCGCCTGTGATAGCTGCCACGTGGGTGATGCAATGCAAATCGATCAATTGAAACAAAGTGGTGATTTGCATGATACTATTGTGAATACTATGGACAGTGATGGTAATCCTGATGGCCTGCGTCTATTGCTGGCTTATAACCTGTCAAACCATAAGGCAGAGGGGGGGCCTGATAATCTTCCACTGTTGAAGTTCCCGGACTCACGTTTTGCGACCACAGAAGCTTTATATCGTCTAAGTGGTGCTGATAATTCTAATGGTAACGGTCTGGAAAAAGGTCATGGAGGACTGAGTTGTGGAGGTTGTCATGGTAGCACCCATGCAATCTGGCCCAATAGCAATCCGAACGCCAATGATAATAAAGCGGCCAATGATTTACAGGGGCATGCAGGGACTATTATTGAATGTTCAACCTGTCACGAGGGTGATTTGGGCAATACCCTGGAAGGACCTCATGGTATGCATCCTGTTGGTGATACCAGGTTTTCAGATGGTGGTCATGAAGACCTGGCTGAACAGAATAACGGTGATTCCTGTCGTGCCTGTCATGGTCTCAATGGCGAAGGTTCGGTGTTATCTCGAGCGGCCACGGAGCGGTCACTGTCAAACGAAGGTGAAACCATTTCTTTAGCCAAAGGAGAGGTTGTTACCTGTTCACTTTGTCATGATAACGAACTCTAGCAGTTGCTTGCCAGGGAGGGCAAAACAGAGCTTTTTGTTGTGAATTGATATAGATGTAAACGAATGCTCCAATGCTGATTTTGTATAAAATTAGCATTGGGGCATTTTTTTTACCGGCCATTTGGAAAAATAAGTGGCAAAAAAAACAGCAGGAATAAGAAAACTGTCTTAATTTTGTTATAATGTGTGCAATTTTAAGTCATTCATAAATTTGATGAGAAGCAATCTGTTAATTAATTATCCTGTGATCTGTTACCTGAAACGGTATGTAGCCTTTCTTATTTTATTGCTTGCCAGCTCTGCAACATCTGCAAGTGTCTATAATTTACCGGAAGATCCCCATGAAAGCCTGATTGGTCCGCCACCTGATAAACCAGTTTTTGCTGTTGCCAATGAGGAAGATACTCTTCTGGATGTGGCACGTCGTTATAATATTGGTCAAAATGAAATTGTGCTGGTCAATCCCAAGGTCGATCGCTGGCTGCCGGGAACTGAAGCTCCAATTTTAATTCCTGACAGCCGTATATTACCTGACACACCAAGAAAAGGGCTTACACTCAATTTGCCTGAATATCGCTTGTATTATTTTTCACCGGGTCAAAAAACAGTGACAACCCATCCGATCAGTGTTGGCCGTCAGGACTGGAACACGCCGCTTGGACAGACCAAAGTTGTGCACAAACGAGAAAATCCTACCTGGACTCCACCTGAGTCAATTAAAAAAGAACATGCTGAAAAAGGCGAGACATTACCTAATGTGGTGCCTGCCGGTCCTGATAACCCACTGGGTTTTTTTGCTTTACGTCTGGGGATCCCCGGTTATTTAATCCATGGTACCAATAAACCTTATGGCGTGGGGATGCGAGTGAGTCATGGTTGTATCCGGATGTATCCGGAAGATATTGAAAAATTGTTTCCCGAGGTGAAAGTGGGTATGCCGGTTAATATTGTCAATCAACCGGTCAAGGTAGGTTGGCGGGATAAAATAATTTATATTGAAGTCTATCCCGAACTGGAAGGTGAAGAACTGCCTTATGAAGTTCTACATGAAACCACCATGGAATTGATCAAACAGGCATTTTTTAAACATAATTATCAGCAAAAACTGGTGGTGGATGGTCAGGCATTAAGAAGTGCCCTGGAACAAAAAAATGGTCTGACTGTAGCCATTACCCTACCGGTTAATGAAAAAAAGGATCCGGTGGATGATTTATTTTAGTTGCTGTGGTTATAACTTCCATGGCTCGTTGCTAATAACCTGCGGGCAAGCCGTTGCAATACAAAATACAGTGGCTGAATGAAACGTATGCTGGTGGGGGGCTTTTTACAGGGTTTATTATGAAAAAATCAATTTTATTTTGCAGTATATTTTTTACATCATTACAGGTTAATGCTAATGATGTGGTTTCAACAAAATCAATTGGCATGGAACTGGCGCGTGACATTGCGAGTGAAACGGTTCTCGTCTGTCGTAAACAGGGTTATCAGATCAGTGCTGTTGTTGTGGATCGACATGGCCTGGTTCGTGCTGCTATTCGCGACGATTTAGCTTCCAGATTTACTTTGCAAATTGCTGAAGAAAAAGCCAATGCAGTGATTATGTCAGGTATGAATTCCGGAGCGTTTGTTAAAGCACGTCAGGATATTCAACAGGAATTAAACCATATTAGCGGTTTAATCATGATGGAAGGTGGAGTCGCAATTAATGCAGCGGGCTATCGACTGGGTGCTGTAGGTGTAAGTGGTGCTCCCGGTGGTGATAAAGACGAAGCCTGTGCGCTAAAAGCACTGGAAAAATTCACTGAAAAATTGGAGTTTATGGAATAGAAATTTTTGCAGGGCTTGAGAGAATAGAATCTTCAGGCCAATTAGTATCCATCCAGTGATTGCTGTGTTATTACCTCACCTTACTTAAGAAGGGGAGGTAATAACACGGAATAAAGGACAGACACTAATCGGATGTCGATGTGTAAAACCTGCCGCTGTTTTACTTCATCATTGACTTTTTAAACATGCGATCCAGCCTGCTATTGGTGTCATCTGCAGTTTGTTCCGCACGATTTGCTGTTGCTTCGGCTGCTTTGGAACGCTCATTGGCTTCTGCTGCTTCTGCAGAGACGGCTTGCATCTGCGCTTTTAGCTCATCAACATCTGTTTGTAACTGTGAAGTATTGGCGCAACCTGTGGCTAAAGCGGCAACGAATACTACTGCAACTACCTGAATAATTTTCTTCATTTTGTATTACTCCTTAATAATTTAAGATAAACATCTGCCCTGAAGGGTACTTCAAGACATATTTAAACATAATTCAAACGAATTAGTTAAAACTGCTTCTCGTTATTTAGAATTCCTGACCAATTTAAACTACTTAGCTTTCATTTAGTAAATAAATACCCGCTAAACGACTATTTATTTAACGACTACTATAGTATCTTTTTTTATCCAAATATCCAACTTATTAATTTGTTCGTTAGTTAACGCAATGCAACCATGGGTCCAGTTCATAGTTGTATGGATTTTTTTATCTCCCTTGCCAAGACCATGAATGCCTATCATTCCACCAAGATGAGTATTCTGGGGTGGTACATGATTGTTTTCATGGGCATTTATGACGCTATCATAGGTTTTTTTATTTATCAGACCTTTTTTCAGGGCTTGATGGGCGTTTTCACTGGAGGGGTAGTTAAAACCATAAAACCGGTGGTAACGGCTTTTGCGATTGATCCAGCTGATTTTATATTTGCCCAGCGGCGTGGTATCGTCTCCGCGTTTACGCTTAAATCCAGCACCATTTCGACCTACGGAAATATTAGCAAAGCTTACCAGAGTGAGATCACCTAATTTGACATCTAATTGCAGCTTTTTACTATCAATGAGCAGCCAGATATCCTCAAAGGCAAAGACGGTAAGAGAAAAGCATAATAAAAAAACAGTAATAAAAAGCTTGGTTAATCGCATAGTATATCTTTAGTAATAGAAGTTGTGTTGTTAATCGTTAAACTGCATGTGTTTGTTTAGAAAATAAAGTAAAAACAGCACAGGTATGCCCATTAAGCTAGCCACCAGGAAAAAGTTTGAGTAGCCAATGCTTTCAACGATACTGCCTGAGTACCCGCCAATAAGTTTTGGCATGAGTGTCATAAGTGAGCTGAAAACAGCATATTGAACAGCCGTAAAGGAGATATTAGTCAGACTTGAAAGAAAAGCAACAAAAGCGGCACTGGCCAGTCCAGCGGAAAGGTTATCGGCAGAGATAACAAGGTATAGCAGGAAAATATCATTGCCTGCGGCTGCCAGCAGCATAAATAAGAGGTTGGTTATTACTGTCAGTAAGGCGCCAAGGAATAAAATTTTCATTACTCCAAAACGCACTGCCAGTATGCCACCTAAAAAGCCTCCTGCAATGGTCATAAACAAACCGAAGGTTTTAACAACCCCGGCTATTTGAAGCTTGCTAAAACCTATTTCCAGAAAAAAAACATTGGCAATAACACCTAAAACAATATCAGAAACTCTGTAAAAACCGATAAAAATCAATAAAGCAATGGCAATGATTTTTCCATAACGCTTAAAAAAATCGTATACAGGAGCAATGTAGGATTCCCAAACCAGTTCTTTATTCACAAAATTAGAAAATGACAGTAGATAAACAAATGCACTCACTGTGATTGCAGCGATTAAGATCCTGAGCGTTTCCATGATAAAACTGCTGATGGGGGTGCCCAGAAACGAAGATAGAACCATTTTTGCTGATGACACAGGGGCTTTTAAAACAATAAAGGTGGATATAAAGACAAAGATACAAAGGATAAAAAGCAGCAAGAACTTAAGGTATTGCGCCGTTGTGTGTTTTGTTATCGTTGTTGTTCTGATGGGCTCCGGGATTACGAATGTGGTGAATACGCCAATCAGCATAAAGAGTGCCATAGAAAGGTAGGTCCAGTGCCACGCCATATAATTATAGGCACCTTGCTCAGAACCATAAAAACTGGCCAGGATTAAGGCTCCGGCGCCAGATGCCAGCATGCCCAGACGATAACCGGCAATATATGTGGATGACATCAGAGCCTGTAGAGAGATATCAGCAGATTCGATTCGATAGGCATCAATAACAATATCTTGTGTGGCAGCTGAAAAACCTAATAAAATGGCGGCAAAAGCCATTACTAGCAGATAATCTTCTCCCTGAGACGGATCGATATAGGCCATTAAAACGATGGAGCTGATGACAAGACATTGAGCCACCAGTAACCAGGCACGTCTTCTGCCCAACCGGCAGGTTAAAAAAGGTACCGGTAAACGATCAATTAAAGGTGCCCATAAAAACTTAAAAGAGTAGCCTAATGCCGCCCAGCTAAAATAAGTTACCGTCGATCGTTGTACACCCGCCTCAACCAGCCAAAGAGATAGAGAGGAAAAGATTAATAATAGCGGGATGCCAGCAGAAAAGCCTAAAAAAAGCATGCTTATGACTTGCGGGCGTAAAAATAATTTAGCGCTGTTTAGCCAACTTATGGCTACACTGTTTTGCATTTAAAGGGATCCTTGATGTCATCTCTCCACGCGCAACAGATTAACATATTTTGACTTTAAATATTCAGCTTTTAGCTTCCCTCTTCTATAGTAAGGGGGGATAGCAGAGCTTGTTTCAAGATTCAATAATTACTTCATCCAGGCCATGATATTGCTGTAATTTTTCAATTACCCGAGTCAGCAGAGGCTGCATTTGCTGTGAGTGTATCAACTCCCGGTTAATACCTTCCATCCAGCCGTACAGGGAATGAATCAACTGCTGTTCGGTATGCACATTATAATGAATGTCATGCAGAATTTTTTTGTATTCACTGTGGGTTGGAGCAATTTCCAGTTTGTTAAAAACCTCAGCCAGGGCTTCCATAATGGGCAGGCTATCATCCTGCAATTCAAAGTCTGCGGGTGAATAGTCTTTTTGCGCCGATGAAACCGCATTAACCCAGATCCTGAAACTGCATTTTTGCAGGCTGTGATATAACGCATCATCACTGATCAGCAACAGGAGCAAATTTCGTCTACTGGCTCTGAGTGAGTTACTGCCATAGGACCATTCACAGGACTTTATAAAATGATAGATACGGATGTGATCTTTAAAATCAGCGGCCTGTAATTGATCCAGGATCAAAATAGTCTGTTCGCCTTCACTGAACGCGCAGGCCTCACTCATAATATGATCAAAGTCAGAAACCGGCGCTTCTGATATACCGTATTCATCCTCACTGGGCGGAATAATGACTTTACCTTCAGCTTCAGCTTTTTGAGTAAAATCATAATAAAACAGGTTCGGGTATTCCAGTGCCCGCCCCAGAGCATTAGCAAAAGCTGTTTTACGGCGGCCTTTATGACCCTCAACATTAATGGTTTTGATGCCAGAAAAACTGCTGTTCGTCAGGCAGCGCAGATGATATTCATAATCATCATTGGATTCAAATCCGTAATGTGCCATTTTTTTCTGTAGCGAACTCATGCTTGATAAAACCTGTCTCGATTGGATAAGTGGATTATTTTAATCTATAACAGGAATTATAGGCAATTATGTCAATTAGGTGAGACTTTGAGCACAAAAATGGGGAAATTCAATTAAACTTTTTTTGCTGGTCAACAAATTAGACATATTAAGATAATACCCATTTTTTTCGAGATATTATAACGATAAAAGCTAAAAGCTAACAGCTAACAGCTAACAGTAAAAATGTGTCACCGGAGTTGAGACCTGATCAGCTAACGACTGTCATTTTTACCTGTCTATATGAAAAGTAAATTTATTATAGTGATAGAAATTTTTTATCTAATTTAACCCTTTTTCAAAAAGCCGTCGTCTATACTGGCAAATAGAACAATTTAGCTAACTTTTATTGATGGCAACTTAGCAGTTAATCTGGAGAATAGTATGAAATACACAACCCTCTACGGGGTGATAGCATTCAGTCTGTATACAATTTCAGCCGATAGTTACGCACGTATCAAATTAATAACCCTGCCGGTAAGAGAACGTGTTGAAATTCAACTGGAAAATGAGCAGACCACGATTATTGAAGAAGAGCGGATCGTGCCCTTGAAAAAAGGCAATAATGATATCGATTTTTCCTGGCACAATACCTCTATCCAGGATGAAACGATAATTTTTCGAGTGTTGCCGGAACAGGACTCTGAAGCACCATTAAAAACCAATGTGTTATCCGTCAGTTATCCTCCCAATGAATCGGCACTCACCTGGAAGGTGGCTGCCAGCAAAAATGGCAGTGCCAGAGTCCGTATCACTTATGCCATTAATCGCCTGGATAAAAAATATCACTACATTGCCAGAGCCAATAGTGATGAAAGCGAAATGGATTTGTCACAATATATCAAGGTGAACAATCAATCGGGTGAGGAGTTTCTCAATGCGGATATGAATACAGGAGCGGATAAAAATATTGCCTTGCCCATGGGCTTGAATGAGACTCAGGAATTTCTGAATCATAAGTACAATGCTGTTCCCATTGATAAGACCTATACGGTGAACGTATCAGAACTGGGTTATCGGCAAAGAGCACAGGATAAACTTAATGTGTTGATGCATTATCATTTGTACAATGATAAGCCGCATAATCTGGGACAACATTCACTGGCACCTGGTAAGTTTCGGATTTATCAACAGGATAAAAAGGGCACTTCCGTCTTTGTGGGTGAAGATTGGGGTCAGTATGTGGCCCGTGATGATGAGGCAAAGCTGTTTATTGGTCAGGCCAGGGATATTGTTGTTAAACGGATTATTGAACGAAAAAAACGCCAGCGTATTAATGGTAATCTCTACAATATTGATGTGCTGGTAAAATATGAGATAGAAAACTTTAAGGATAAACCGGTTACCCTGACACTGGAAGAATCCTTACCTTATTTACGCAATGAAGTGTTCTCGTCCAGGAATAATCTGCTCGAATGGGAAGTGGGAAAAGACACTTCCTTTGCAGGAAAACCACTAAAAAAACTGACCACCAGTGAAAAAATCGCCTACCAGATCACACTGCCAGCACGCAGTGGTGCTGAAAAGGTTGTCAAGCTGGAAAAGAAACTCAATATTAATTTCAAGAATGAGTGGTGAGAAAGATGATTATGCACAACAAAAAGCACAACAATAAATACACTAATAGAGCGCTGCAAATTCTGTTACTCATTGTTTTTTTTCCTTTAGGTGTGTCAGCAAAAAATATTGACCTGTCGACCTTGCCTTCAAGAGACAGTGTACAATTAACAATTTATAACTCTGAGGATCTGACGCTGGTTCGGGAAACCCGACAGATCAGTATCAAGCAGGGGCAGAACCGCTTACAGTTCAGTTGGGCTAATACGCAAATTGATCCCACTTCCGTGCAAGTGGAATTTTTATCCCATCCTGCAGAAGTTCAATTGACTAATACCACTTTTCCTCATGAAAAGCCGCAAATGCTGTATTGGAATATTCAAAGTTCAGTCGAAGTCCTGGCAACTGTGGAAATATCCTATTTTACCTCCGGTATCTCCTGGCAGGCAGATTATTCCGGCATTATGGAACAGTCTGGAAAAACCATGGCATTGGATAGTTTTGTGACGGTGAGCAATCTCTCAGGTGAAGATTACGAAAATGCTCAGGTACGTCTGGTCATTGGCAAGATTAATCTGGTGGAACAGGTCAATGAACTGGTCAGACAATCCAATATGGCACGGGATGAAGCACAACAACGAAAAAAATCCATGCGTAACCGTGCGGCCAGGAAAATGATGAGCAAAGCAGCGGGACGTTTTGAGATGGAAGCTATGCCCTCGGCAGTGATGGCAGACAGTATGCAAGAAGAAAAAGCCGTTGAGAAAGACAGTTTGAGTGAATACTACATTTTTAGCATCGAAGGGACTGAAAGCATTCCTGATCAATGGTCAAAACGCCTGCGCAGCGGGTTTGCCAAAGCCATTGAAATTGACACGGTTTATCGTTATCGACCCAGAGAATATGGTGAAATACTGGCCAGAGTGCTAATGTTCAAAAATGATAAAAAATCCTCGTTAGGTGAAGCGCCTTTACCTGAAGGAGACATACAAATTTATCAGAAAAATCAGCAGGGCAGTCTGACCTATATTGCCGGCTTGCCTCTGAAATATACCTCGGTCGGTGAACAGGTTGAGCTGAATAGTGGCGTTGATCCGCAAATCTTTTTTAAATTGGTGAATTTAAAAAACTGGCGTGATAATATCTGGATGCACTATCGAAAAGGAAATGTCTATCGTCGGGTTGGAGACGGCCATATCATTGTAGATCATAATAGTACGGTCGCTGGTTGGGATGAGCACAGTCTCTATGTGCAACATTTGAGAAATTTTACTGATCAGGTCATCAAGGTTGAAATTCGCCGGGTGATTGACGGTGATGCGGTTTTGAAAAGTCGGTTGAATATCAAAAAACATGATTTTCAAACGGTGGATATCCATACCCTGCTGGCAGTGGGTGAAAAACAGGAATTACTTTATGAAACCTCAACCAAAAAAGGGCGCAATGCCAAACAAAATCAGGTTTCTTTAAAAAGTAAACAGGTCAACTATCCTGTTTATTAATAAGTCCAAACTGTGCTCACCCGGAGAAATCTGACCGCTGGGCAACAGCTAAAAAACTAATGTGAATGGAGAATTCTATGTTTAAAAAGAAAACTATGTTTAAAAAGCAAACTATGTTAAAAAAGCAAATAATCATGATTTCTGTTGTCTTAGGTTTCAGTTTTATAACGGCTTCCGGTATCGCTGGTTGGCAGGACTGGGCTAAACAGGCAGATGACCTGTTAAAAGGAACTTCCGGGCAAGAGGGTGCAGCAAATACTGTAAGCTCATCTTTGTCAAACACTGAAATTTCCCAGGGACTGAAGGAAGCACTGGATTTGGGGGTAAAAAAAGCCATTGATATGCTGGGTCAGGAAAATGGTTTTTTAAATGATCAATCGGTCAGGATCCCGATGCCTGATAAACTGCAGCAAGCCGAGAAATTGTTACGTTCTGTTGGTCAGGATAAGATGGCTGATGAATTTGTTACCAGTATGAATCGAGCGGCAGAGCAGGCCGTACCAAAGGTGACCAATGTCTTTGTGGACAGCATTTCTAATATGACTGTGAGTGATGCTCAGGGGGTACTTACCGGTCCGGATACTGCAGCAACTGATTATTTCAGAAAAAACACCTCTGAGGAATTAAGCCAGCTAATCAAACCCTATGTGTCCGATGCCATGAATCAGACTCAGGTCACTCAATACTATAAATCAATGTTGTCTCAGGTTAAGCGTTATGACAGTTTAGGTTTAGCAGGAAATTATCTTGGCAGTCCCTCTGAAATTGATGATTATGTCACCGATAAAACACTGGACGGCTTATTTACCAAAATTGCCGTAGAAGAACAATTGATTCGCCAGAATCCTGCGGCACGTTCAACTGAATTACTAAAAGAAGTTTTTGGTTCAATTAAATAGCAGACACAAAGTGCAATAATTGCTGAGATGTTAGTCGATACTCATTGCCATCTGGATTTCCCGGTATTTGATCAGGATCGGCTTTTGATTCTGGAAAAATGCCGGCAACAAAATATCACTGCAATTGTAGTTCCGGGGGTGTGCCGCAAAGGCTGGCAGCGACTATTATGGCTCTGCCATGAGCAGGAGACACTCTACCCGGCACTGGGTTTGCATCCATGCTTTCTTGACCAGCATCAGCCAGATGATTTACATAAACTGGCTCAACTTTGTGATACTGAACCCCTGCATGCCATTGGTGAAATTGGTCTGGATTTTTATAATAAAGGCTATAAGAACCGGCATGTGAATGATCCTGATAGAGACAGGCAGCGGTATTATTTTTCTGAACAATTGCAAATTGCCAAACAACACCAGCTTCCGGTATTAATTCATGCCCGCAAATCACACCATGAAGTGATTCAGCAGCTCAAAGCAGTGCAGCCACTGAAGGGCATTATTCATGCTTATAGTGGTAGTTATGAACAGGCTCGGGAATATCTGAAGCTGGGTTTTAAATTAGGCTTTGGTGGTGCTTACACCTATCCTAAAGCCAGCAAGTTGCGGGCACTGGTCTCCAGGCTCCCCCTGGATGCCTGGGTACTGGAAACGGATGCGCCGGATATGACTCCGGTACGACATCATGGCGAGCGAAATAGCCCGCAATACCTGCTGGAAATCGCTCAGGAGTTTATGCAATTATACGCTGCTGAATTTGATTCTGAGAACATTATGGCGCAGTTGCACCAGAACACACGAGATGTGTTTCCGGCACTTTAGAATATCTTTTTTTAAACCTAAAATAATCAGTTGGCATTGTAACGAAAGAGTCTTAGGTGCTGAAGATTAAGGGTTTTATGGGTTATTTTGGCT